>JAFLUE010000073.1 GCA_022508945.1 Oscillospiraceae bacterium | reverse complement strand
ACCGAAACGCTGTCCGCCGATCTGAGCCTTACCGCCCAGCGGCTGCTGTGTAACGAGTGAGTATGGGCCTGTGGAACGCGCGTGGATCTTATCGTCAACCAGGTGGTGGAGCTTGAGGTAATACATATATCCGACGGTTACGGGGCTGTCGAACTTCTCGCCCGTTCTGCCGTCCGTAAGCTGTGTTTTGCAGTCCGAGGTCCATGCAAGCTTTGTAAAGTCAAGACCCGCCGAGTCCTCACCGTCAAGCTCGTTTTTCTTTGAGCGGGCGATATCGTAAAGCTCTCTGATATCCTGCTCATGCGCGCCGTCAAATACGGGAGTGGCTATATTCCAGCCGAGCGCCCTCGCCACATATCCCAGATGGACCTCAAGGACCTGTCCGATGTTCATACGCGAAGGAACGCCCAAGGGGTTAAGCACAATATCAAGCGGCGTTCCGTCCGGCAAAAACGGCATATCCTCCTGCTTCAAAATGCGTGAAACAACGCCCTTGTTTCCGTGGCGTCCCGCCATTTTATCGCCGACCGAGATCTTTCTCTTCTGCGCGATATAAACGCGAACCTTTTCGTTTACTCCGGGCGACAGATCGTCGCAGTTCTCGCGGTTGAATACCTTTACGTCTACGATGATTCCGCTCTCGCCGTGTGCGACGCGAAGCGAATTGTCTCGAACCTCTCTTGCTTTTTCACCGAAGATCGCCCTCAGAAGCTTCTCCTCTGCCGTAAGCTCCGTTTCGCCCTTTGGAGAGACCTTTCCGACAAGAATATCGCCCGAGTGTACTTCGGCGCCTATTCGGATAATTCCTCTTTCGTCAAGATCACGCAGCGCGTCGTCCGAAAGATTCGGGATATCGCGGGTGATCTCCTCGGGACCGAGCTTTGTTTCACGGCATTCAAGCTCGTATTCTTCTATATGAATTGACGTATAAACGTCGTTGTAGACCAGCTTTTCGTTTATAAGGACAGCGTCCTCGTAGTTATAGCCCTCCCAGGTCATAAAGCCGATGAGTGCGTTCTTTCCGAGAGCTATCTCTCCGTTCTTTGTGGCGGGACCGTCGGCGATAACGTCGCCCTTTGACACTCTCTCGCCCTTATCAACAACGGGGCGCTGGTTTACACAGTTGCCCTGGTTTGAACGCTTGAACTTGATAAGACGATAGCAATGCTCTACGTCGTTGTCGTCCGTAATTACGATCCTGTCCGCCGAGACCTCGCTTACTACGCCGTCCTCCTTCGCGCATACAACAACGCCCGAATCAACAGCCGCCTTATATTCCATTCCCGTTCCGACAATAGGACTCTGAGTCGTCATAAGCGGAACCGCCTGGCGCTGCATGTTCGCGCCCATAAGTGCGCGGTTAGCGTCGTCGTTTTCAAGGAACGGTATCATCGCTGTAGCTACGGATACCATCATCTTCGGCGAAACGTCCATAAAGTCGACCTTTTCGCGCTCGATCTCAAGAATAGCGTCGCGGCGGCGCGCGTTTACGCGCGGTCTCGCGAAGCACCCGTTTTCATCAAGCGGCTCGTTTGCCTGAGCGATAACATAGTTATCCTCAACATCGGCGGTCATATATACGACCTCGTCAAGAACGCGTCCCGTCTCCTTATCCACCTTTCTGTAAGGCGATTCGATAAAACCGTATACGTTTATTCTCGCAAACGTCGCGAGATAGGAGATAAGTCCGATATTGGGACCTTCGGGAGTTTCGATAGGACACATTCTGCCGTAGTGCGAATAGTGTACGTCACGAACCTCAAATCCCGCTCTGTCGCGCGAAAGTCCGCCCGGACCGAGCGACGACAGACGGCGCTTATGCGTAAGCTCCGCAAGGGGGTTGTTCTGATCCATAAACTGCGACAGCGGAGACGAGCCGAAAAACTCCTTCATTGCCGCGATGACCTGACGCGCGTTTATAAGCGAGTTCGGAGATACCTTTTCAATGTCGTTTGCCTGAAGACCCATTCTCTCGCGAATGGTACGCTCCATTCTTGTAAAGCCTATCCTGAACTGGTTCTGGAGAAGCTCGCCTACACAGCGTATTCTTCTGTTTCCGAGGTGGTCGATATCATCAACGTCGCCTATTCCCTCGTTAAGGTTTATAAAATAGCTTACGGAAGCAAAAATGTCGTCGAGAGTGATATGCTTCGGGACAAGCTCATCAGCCCTCTGCTCGATAAGCTCCGCGAGTTTTTCATTGTCGCCGTCCGCTTCCTCGAGGATCTCCGCCAGGACCGCGTATGAAACGTTTTCATTAACGCCGAGCTTAGCCGCGTCAATATCAACATACTTGCTTATATCAACCATTCCGTTGCCGACGATCTTGACTGTTCCCTCGCCCTCGGGCTTGTCTACCAAAACGGAAATTACGCCCGCGTTTTCAATCTCAAGCGCCTTCTCTCGGGTAATTATCTCGCCCTCTTCACAGAGTATCTCGCCCGTATAAGGAGACACAACAGTCTCAGCCGCTCTTCTGCCGTAAATTCTCGCGGAAATAGCAAGCTTCTTATTGTATTTATATCTTCCGAAACGCGACAGATCGTATCTCTTCGGGTCAAAGAACAGATTGTCGAGCGTCGTGCGCGCACTGTCAACAGTCGCAGGCTCTCCGGGACGAAGCTTTCTGTAAACCTCGAGCAGAGCCTCCTCCTCGTTTTTGGTCGCGTCCTTTCCGTTTTCGATAGAAACGGTGATAAGAGGACTTGTTCCGAGCTTATCGGTCAGATCCTTATCGGTGGAAAGACCTATAGCGCGCAAAAATGTCGTACAGGGGAACTTTCTGTTTTTATCTATACGGACATAGAACACGTCGTTTGAGTCCATTTCAAGCTCCAGCCAAGCGCCTCTGTTCGGGATAACAGTCGTTTTAAAGAGCTTTTTGCCGTTTTTATCGTGTTCATAGCCGTAATAAACACCGGGCGAACGCACAAGCTGGGATACGACAACGCGCTCGGAACCGTTGATAACAAATGTACCGCTGTCGGTCATAAGAGGCAGGTCGCCCATATAGATCTCGTTATCAATAAGCTCGCCTGTTTCCTTATTGAGAAGTCTTGCTGTAACGCGAAGCGGAGCCGCGTAAGTCGCGTCGCGCTCCTTACACTCCTCAATAGAATACTTGGTGTTCTCATCAAGGCGGTATTTCACGAACGAAAGTTCAAAGCGCCCGTTCGTATCGACGATCGGAGATACGTCCTTAAACACTTCCTTAATTCCGTCAGTCAAAAACCACTCGTAGGAGTCTTTCTGGATACCGATAAGATTCGGCGTATCAATGACCTCATTGATCCTCGAGAAAGTCTGTCGCGTGGTTTTTCCTAATTTAAGGGGCTTGGTGTTCACCATTGACTTTTAGTCCTCCTTTAGTTGTTAGAGATTAGAGATTAGAAATTAGTTTGGTCCGAGATTGCAGGCCGTCGCCTCGGCTAATCTCTATTCTTATCCTCTATAAAGGGTTCTCGGCTGCCCGCCGTTTCCGGCAAAAACAGGCTAAAACTCCATTATGATACATTTTAAAATTATACCACTTTTGTTAACGTTTGTCAAGTGTTTTTTTTAGTTAATGATTATTTTTTAGTTAAATTTTTCGATATTGTTCGTCATCTCGAGAAAACTGAACGTTTTGTGCGTTTTCGTGACCGCCTGCGCCGCGTTTTCGCAAAGCGAAAACAGCTTTCGGCGATAGCCGGAAGCTAAGCCGCGAACAAAGTGAGCGGCGCGGCGCATCCCCCGCAAAAGCGTTCAAAGCTTCGGCGGCAGATTTTTATTGCGGCATTAGCGGTCCCAATTACCCGCGCGATACTGCTGAGAAATATCCCCTATTGTTATTGACAAAAAATGGGGTTTATGATATACTAAAAATGATTCATATTATGATATAAGCGTGAAAGGAACGTACAATGGCTTTATTTGTAAACAATATTGTCAAAAAATACGGCAGCTATACAGCCGTAGACGGACTTTCGTTTGAAATGACGAGTCCCGGAGTTTTTGCGCTCTTGGGAACAAACGGAGCGGGAAAAACAACGTCTATACGTATTATCCTCGGTATGCTCGCCGCCGACAGCGGTTCGGTAAAATGGGACGGGAAGGAGTTTCTCGCGGCGGAAAAGCCTGTGGGATATCTCGCGGAAGAACGCGGGCTTTATCCCAAGTATAAGATATCCGACCAGCTCATTTATTTTCTGACACTTCGGGGAATGACCAAAGCCAATGCAAGGCAGGCTCTGGACTATTGGTTTGATCGTCTGAATGTGGCAGAATACAGAAACAAGACCGCCGAACAGCTCTCAAAGGGAAATCAGCAGAAAATACAGCTCATCGCGGCGCTTGCGCCGAATCCCGAGCTGATTATCCTCGATGAGCCGCTTTCGGGGCTTGACCCGGTAAACGCCGAGCTTTTCAAAAGCGTGATCCGCGAGGAAATACAGAAAAACAAGTATATCATCATGTCCTCCCACCAGATGACCACTATTGAGGAATTCTGCCGCGATATTGTTATTCTTAACAAAGGAAAATCGCTTCTCCAGGGCAATCTGAACGAAATAAAAAAAAGCTACGGGCGCGTAAAACTCACGGTAAAGGCTGACGGAGATATAAGAGCTATGGCAGAGGAATGCGGGCTTACGATAACCGAGGACACTCCGAACGGAACGTCGTTTAATGTAAAAAGCGAAGAGCAGGCTCACAAACTTCTGAATATGATAATCACCGGAAAGATACCTCTTATAAAATACGAGCTTCGTGAGCCTACACTAAACGAAATATTTATCGAAAAGGCAGGTGGCACGAATGAGAACTAAGGGCTGGCAGAGTGTTTTCAGATTTACGTTTATCCAGCACATCAAGACCAAAACCTTCATAATAGGTACTGTCATATTCGGCGTTATCCTTTCGGCGATCTGTGTTCTTACAAATATCCTGCCCGTGATTCTCGGAGCCGACGAGGCTATTGACGGTATTATAAGCGGTTCCGAAGGCAGCTATAAGGATTTTGCGAATATTTTTGTTATAGATGAAACAGGGCTTCTGACCGACGACGATTTTTCAAGCGCCAAGGAGCTTGGGGCAGTCATTTCCAAAACCGACCGCGGCGCCGATGAGCTTATAAACGAGCTGTCGGTCATGGAAACAGCCGAGGCTCTTGTAAAAATAACATCTGTAAACAATGTAAACAAAGAGCTTTTGGGATATTCGGCAAATATTTACTATTCAGAAGGCAGCAGCGCGGCGAGCGCAGGCTCTCTGTCCGATTTTATATATACATTGATCGACCGCAGAAAGATGATGGATCTCGGCGTTTCGGAGGAGGATTATCCGAAAACGCTTGTTTATGTAAACTGCACAGCGCTTAAGGCAGGCTCTAAACAGGTAGACATATTTACTGGTATGATAAACTATATAGTCCCGCTTATCCTTCCGATAATATTGTTTGTTCTGATCATTTCCTACGGTCAGACCGTAGCTCAGTCTATCGCGACGGAAAAGACAAGCCGCGTTATGGAGCTTTTGCTTGTTTCGGTAAGACCGCTTGCGGTCGTGATAGGAAAGGTGCTTGCCATGGGTCTGGTGAGCTTCGGACAGGCGATACTTATGAGCAGCATTTGCGGGATAAGTATCGCTATTTCGGCACCGTTCGGAATTATGGGAAAAATGTTCAGCATTATCGGAAATTCCGAGATAATGAATTCCGCGGGAGAATCAGCGGCCATGGCGGGAGTTTCGCTTGAGGAAATCGAAATGGCAAAGGGGCTTAACGATATTTTCAAGAATTTCACCCCGCTTAACATTATACTTGTTTTAGTGATATTCATTCTCGGATTTTTGTTTTTCTCGCTTATTGCGGCGCTTGTCGGAGCCTCGATCTCTCGTATGGAGGACTTGACCGCGGCAATGCAGCCGTTCATGCTTTTCGCCGTATTTGGAATGTACCTTTCGTATTTCCCCGTTATTTTCAATGCCGACAGTCTTTCGGACGGCGTTGTAACGACAAACCCCGTGCAGGTTTTTTCATACTATTTCCCGCTTTCAAGCCCGTTTGCGCTTCCGGGAGCGATCCTTCTCGGAACCCTCAGCCCTATCCAAGCAATCATTGCGTCTGTTGTTCTTGCGGCGTGTGTTGTGCTTATTGCGATCGTCGTAAGCAAGGTATACGAGGCAATTATCCTCCATAACGGAAACCGCATCAAATTCGGCGACATTCTCAAAATGGCAGCAAGAAAGTGAACGGTTGCCCACAAACAGTAAAATAAACTGACGCGCTCTGAATCCGGAGCGCGTTTGACTGTATATAAATCCTCGAAAACAACATAATAGGGATTCGCGAATTTTAAGCGGTTCTCACTTTGCGGCGGCTCTGCTGCCGCAAAGTGATGAATTTTGAAATTCTTTTTAAATAATTCCGCTCAAACAACGCTTTTGGGTTTTTCTACAAGCAGATGCGCTCTTAATCCGAAGCGCGTTTTTTGTTTTCGGAAATCAATATTGTTTCGATTGCAGTTACGATTAGCGTCCTCGCCGCCGAGACGGGCGGATAAAATCGCCTGCCGCTGTCCGAACCGAAAAGGTTCGGATAACGGTAGGCGACCGCTTTTTATTTTCCTTCCACAAAGATCCAGAGCGTTTCGGAACGACGATTCTGCCGTCTGTTGACCTCGACTATGCGAAGATTCATGAAATCACCGTTTGTCTTCTGATATGAATACTGAATGGACTCGGAGTTAATGAGACTTTCATTGAGCTTATCAAAGTCAAGTAAATCTATCAATTTCTCGCGATACTGACTTATGACAAATCTTTCGACATAAAGCCGCATAGCCGCGCTGAAGCGGGAGCTGGTCTCTTCGAGACATTCCAAGAAGAAATCGGGAATGTGTATCTGACGAATGGAGTCGCTTGCGAGATCGACGAAATATACACCCGAGAACTGATGGGCGATGATATCGAGGATATGCTCGCTGTTGCGCTTATCAACGATCATCTGTTCAAGCTCCTCGTTCATCTGACGCTTTCTGTTGCTGTCGCCGTGTCGCATATAATAATCCGACTTGTCGTTACGCATTTCAAGCTCAGCTTCCTCGATTATCTTCTCAACATCCTCTCCGCACGGTCCGTCCGCAACTCCGACAGCGATCTCGTAGTTATCCTTGAGAAGTTCTTCGCGTACCATTTTAATGACAATATCCATAGAGTACTTCGCTAACTTTGTACTCAGAACCACGAATTCGTCGCCGCCTATGCGGTATACATACTCATCCGGGAAATATGTACTCAAAGTATCCGCCACCGTGCAAAGCATATCGTCGCCCTTCTGATGTCCGAGAAGATAATTCAGCTCATGAAGACCGTTTACGTCGATATACACACAGGTCAAAACCGGGTCGTCGGCTTTTTTGAATTTTTCGATATCATTATTGAATTTGAGACGGTTCAAAAGATTTGTGAGCGCGTCACGGTTCATTGTATCGACAAGCTCCTGACGGTTTCGGAGCTGGGCGGTATATTCCTCATGTACATCCCTTATGGAGAGCAGTATGACCTGATTATCCTCGCTGTATTCAAGGCTCGGAGATAACTCAAGCTGTACCCAGCGAAATTCGCCGTCTACCTTTCTGCGATAGCGAAAACTTACGGGGGTCGGATCCTCGGCGAAATGCTTTTGAAGACTTCCGACCTTGGTAAGCGCGCTGAAAGAGCTTATGTCCTCCGAGGCGATGTTTCCGTCCTTTGAATATCCCGCCCACCATTCGTACATATTTATTACGCCTCCGACAAGTCTCTCCTTCTCATCAGCGTCTACAATTACCGGCTCATAGGTGTTGCTTGAAAGGTTGAGCCTGATAAGCTTGTCATAAAGCGAGGAGATGGTGGGAAGAGTATCCAGAAGCATCATTGCCTCAGAGTCGGCTTCGCGCCATGTGAAAAGCACCATAGGATTCTCATTAGTACAGTTCTCCCCGATCATTATAGTGAAGGTTACCCACTGGATACCCTTGACGGTACGGGCTTTATAACTCTGCACGATCCTCTTGACGCTCGGGATAATGGAGAAAACACTTTTCCTAACGTATTCGGGGTTTGTAAATCGACGACAAGATGCTATATGCTCCGGGAAGATGATATTATCGTCTATTAGTTTTTGCATATAAGCATAAATGTTGGGAATAGACTTAAGCTCGTCATCATCAAAAAGCCCATTGTCTTTATTGATCTCAAATTCGCCCGTGTTTAAATTGACTACGAAGATCCTGTAAAAACACTCAGCCAGCGCGCTCTCAACAAATGCCTTCATTTTGTACCTCTCCTTATAATTTTTTCGTTGCCAAGCCTCTTTGCAATATTGTTGGGTCTATACTTATCTCCATTAATATACTACTCATTATGCCCGCATTATTCGGCTTCGCCGAAAAAAGCTTCTCACAAAACTTCGCTCAACGGTTTTGGCAAATTTTTCGTGTATGGTTTTAATGGTAAATTAGTATTTACATCAACATTATACAATTATATTTTATCACAAATTACAAAAAATGTCAACCGTCTAATTGTCATTTTTATGGTATTGTTAACATAATAACAAAATAATTAACAACAGATCCCATTTTTTCGGTGTTCTTCCCCTGTTTTCGACGGCGAAATTCCCGAAGCGCTGGCTTTCGTAAGGGATAACAGCAAAACACCTGTCGTTTTCCGAACCGAAGGCAGAACACGACAGGTGTACAGTTTTAACTATTTGAGTATATAGGGATAATAATAAGTTCAGATAACAACGTATTCACTTAACTTTACGGAAAATAACTGTCACTGCCGAAGCGGAAATACATATAAGCCAGAAGCAAAAAGCTAAATTTGTCCCGACGCCTGTTTCCGACTCTTGTTTCAATTATTGATTTTCCATGATCACTCGGTTTTCTCTGCTGCCTTTGCAAACTCTGATATATCGCGTCCCTTAAGCACAAGATTCAACAGCTCGGGGAGCTTTTGAGGACTGCAAGCAAAGCAGGGTATGTTAAACCCCGCGAGCTTGTTCGCGACGCTCTCGTCATAATACGGCTTGCCCCTGTCTGCAAGCGCCAGCAGGCACACAACGGTAACTCCCGAGCTTTTGATCTCTTCCATGCGCCGAATAAACGCCGCGCGGTTTCCGCCCTCATAAAGATCGGAAATGAGGAAAAACAGCGTCTTGCGCGGATTTTCAATAAACTGTTGACAGTAAGCCACCGACTTGTCGATATCCGTACCGCCTCCAAGCTGAAAGCCGTAGAGCAGGTCAACGGGATCCGAGCATTTATCGGTAAGATCGATGATGTTAGTATCAAACGCGACGACCCTTGTTTTAAGCGAAGCCATGCTTGCGAGAATACAGCTTATAACCGACGAGTAAATGACCGATTCGCCCATTGAGCCGCTCTGGTCAATGTCGAGGATTATTGTCCATTTGTTAGCGGCAGAGGTCGCGGCGCGCTCGAAGAAATAGAAATGCTCGGGGACTATCGTTTTGAGTTCGGGCGACCAGTGCTTGAGGTTTCGGCGTATTGTCATCTTATAGTCGAGCGCGGCGGCTGACGGTATGGGCGAATGCTCGCGCTTGTTTACCGCGGCAGTCACAGCGCGCTTTATGTCCTGTTCGAGAAGCTTGTTTATGTCCTCGACTATTTTTCTGATGAACGCACGGACGCTGTCCTTCGAGCGCTTCGGAATCATATCCTTTAAGGTAAGTATCGCGGACGCAAGGGAGATATCCGGCTCGGTATTTTCAAGAAGCTCCGGCTCGAAAATGAGCTGCTTCAAACCGCAGCGCGTCATGGCGTCGTTCTGGATTATCTTTACAAGCTCCTTGTCAAAAAGCGTTCGCACATCTCCAAGCCACCGCGATATCTGCGGGTTTGACGGACCGTGTCCCGCGCCTTTGCCGCTTCCGAAGCCGCCCTGTTCGCTTTTGTTGTAAATAGACGCCAGGGCACTGTCCATCAGCGCCTGTTCGTTTGACAGCGCGGGCATATTCATTTTTGAAAGCCTGCTGTCGCTGTCCTGACCGAGTATCAGCCGCCAGCGCTGCATTTGCTGTGACTGCTGTGATAATTCCATATTCATTCTCCTTATTTAGATAGAATTTCAAAATTCATCATTTGACGGCAGCGGAGCTGCCGTCAAATGAGAAC
>JAFLUE010000072.1 GCA_022508945.1 Oscillospiraceae bacterium | reverse complement strand
AAGCAGAGAGTTACGATGCGCTCGGAGATCACTCAGATCCACCGTGAGACCGGCGCTACAACGATCTACGTTACTCACGACCAGACCGAGGCTATGACGATGGCTGACAGGATCGTGGTTATGAAGCTCGGTTATGTTCAGCAGATAGGAACTCCGTATGATCTGTATTTCAACCCCTCGAATATGTTCGTTGCGGGATTCATCGGAGAGCCGCCCATGAACTTTATCGAGTCCACCGTAAACGACGGTCAGCTCAATATCAACGACAACATCGTTGATCTTGTAGCTATCGCGGATAAGGAAGTTATCGATAAGTATGAGCATGAGGACGTTGTATTCGGCTTCCGTCCCGAGGCAATAAAGCTTGTGGGAAAAGAAGACGTAAGAAACGCGTTTAAGTTTTCCGCTACGGTTGAGCTTACAGAGCTTCTCGGCGACAACACAAACGTTTATGTTGATATTCGCGGCGTAAAGGCTATCCTTAAGGTGGAGCCTCACGATTCTCCCGCGATCGACGCGAAGCTTGAATTTGCGGTTCCTTTCGAGAGCGTTTATCTGTTCGACAAGGCGACCGAAAAGCGTATCAAGCTTAAAAACAGCTAAAACATAAGAGAGATATAAGAAGCAAAGAAAGGTTTTTAATGGCAACAAGCACAGATAATGCTGCCGTAAGTGAAAAGGATAGGAAACGAAGGGAATTTATCCTCACCGGCAACCCCATGGCGGTTGTTCTGAGGATATCCCTTCCGCTTATGGCATTGGGAGCGTTTTCGTACATAAGCAGCGTAATCGACACCTTTGTCGTTTCCACAACGAACAATGACGCGCTTTCGAGCGTGGTTATGATCTCGCAGATCAAATCGCTTATAACCGCTCTGGGAGCGGGCTTCGCCACGGGAAGCTCCATAATAGTTTCAAGGCTTATCGGACGCGGAGAGTACGATAAAGCCAAAAAAGCAGCAAACACGACGCTCGAGTCGTTTTTTATTTTAGCAATTGCGATCATCGCGCTGATACAGGTTTTCGCCGTTCCGATCCTAAAGCTCGCACAGTTGAACGATGAAATGATAGATATGGGTCTGGGATATTTCAGAGTTCAGATCGTTTCAATCGGCGTGGGGCTGTTCAACCAAGTGTTTATGGGGCTTGAAAAGGCGCGCGGCGCTATGATGAATATAACGATCATCAACATTACGTCAATGTCGATAAAGCTCGTATTCACAATAGTTTTCGTAACAGCATTCAGCCTCGGAACAACGTGGGTCGCGGTGGCGACGCTCTGCGCTGACCTGTCGGTGACGACATATGCAATGGTAAATCTTTTCAGGAGAACATATCTTTTTAAGTTCAACCCTAAAAATGTTATGTTCAACAAGGATTTCTTCAAGCCGCTTTGTTCGCTTTCCATTCCCGTGTCACTCGGAAAATTCGTTTTTTCGATGGGTAAGGTCATCGTAAACGGTCTGGGTATGCGCTATGAGGAAGCCGAGCCGGGCGCAGTGGGAGCGCTTGGCGTTTCAAACCAGATAAGCGGTTCGGTCACGCATCTTACGACCTACAGCGAGGACTCGGAAAGCTCGGTAATAAGCTATAATCTGAGTCAGAAGCAGTATAAGCGCATGATACAGGTGTTTTTCTGTACGCTTACGCTGAACCTTATCATTACGATAATAGGCTTTATCCTGCTTACTATCTTCAGCGCGCCGCTTTCGCTGTTTTTTGCGGGCGACGGCGGACAGGAAAAAGCGGATCTTATCGAAAAGATATTCTCCTATGAGAGAATAGGTATAATCGCGCTCGGCGTAAATTCGGCTGTAAACGGATTGATCTACGGCTTAGGCTACACAAAGCTCTCGATGATCTGCAATTTGTCGAGACTGTTTGTGTTTAGGATCCCGGCGATGCTTATCATGATAAACTGCTTCCCCGAAATGGGCGCGGAAAGCCTCGGCGTGGCGATGTTTATATCAAACGTCGGTATAGGACTTATGTCGGTGGTAATAGGCATAGTCTGCCTGTTAAGAATAAAAGCCCACAAGACCAAGGACAACATAAAGATGTAATTTTTTGAGGTGCTGAGTATGAAAGAATTGAACAGAAGCAATTTCCAGGCGGTCGACAGACCCGTAAAGATCATGCAGTTCGGCGAAGGCAATTTTTTACGCGCGTTTGTGGATTGGATATTGCAGAATCTTAATGACGCGGGCGTTATAAACGCGGGCGTTGCGGTCGTTCAGCCTATGCCCATGGGCAGAGTCGCTGAGCTTGAAAAGCAGGACGGACTTTATACGCTCTGCCTTGAAGGTATAGACAAGGGCGAAAAGGTCCAGAGCAAGCGCATAATCGACGTCATAAATGATTGTGTAAACCCGTTTGTGCAGTACGACAAGTTTTTGTCATACGCGAAGAGCGAGGATCTCGAGATCGTTATTTCAAATACTACCGAGGCGGGTATAGCTCTCGATAAAAACGATACCGATTTCACAAAATGCCCCGTAAGCTTCCCGGGAAAGCTCCTTGCGCTTCTTAAAGCAAGATACGACCACTTCGGCGGCGACATGAGCAAGGGTCTTGCTATCATTCCCTGCGAGCTTATCGACCACAACGGCGACGAGCTTAAAAAATGCCTTGTAGAGCTTGCGAAGATCAACAATATGGACGAAAAGTTCATCGATTGGATGACCTCCGCCTGCCATTATACCAGCACACTTGTTGATAGGATCGTTCCCGGATATCCCCGCGACAACGCGGCGCAGATCTGCGAGGAAACCGGCTTTAACGACAACAACATCGTTAAGGGCGAGATTTTCCACCTCTGGGTCCTCCAGAAGGAAGCTTTTGTTCAGGAAAAGCTCCCCGCGGACAAGTCGGGACTTAACGTTATTTTCGCCGACGACATCACTCCTTATAAACAGCGCAAGGTAAAGATCCTCAACGGTTCTCATACCGCAATGGTTCCCGTTGCGTACCTTTCGGGTATAGACACCGTTCGCGAGAGCGTAGAGGACGCTGATGTAGGACAGTTTGTGGCTGAGCTTATAAATGACGAAATAAAGCCCACGATAAATCTTCCTCAGGATCAGATGGACGCGTTTGCGAACAGCGTTGTTGAGCGCTTCAAAAACCCGTTTATCCGTCACGAGCTTATGTCTATCGCCCTGAACTCAACCACAAAGTTCAGAACAAGACTGCTCCCGACCTACAACGATTATCGCGAGAAGTTCGGAAAGTCTCCGAAGCACATTCTGTTCTCGTTCGCTTCGCTTGTTGTATTCTACCGCGGTAAGCGCGGCGACGCTGATATCGCGCTCCAGGACGACCCGAAGTACATCGAGTTCTGGAAAGAGCTTTGGCAGATGAACGACTATACCGCTATGGCAAAGAAGGCTCTCGGCGCTGCTGATATCTGGGAGCAGGATCTTGACGTTGACGACAACGCTCAGCTTGTCGCAGGCTATATCGAAAGCATTGTAAAGAATGGAGAAAGAAAAGCGCTTCAGGCTTTTCTCGGTAAGTAATATGAAAAAAACAATTAAAATTTCCCCTATAGACAGCGTTGCGGTTGCTCTTGAAAACCTCAGAGCAGGCGATGAATACGAGGGCGTAAAGCTTCTCGAGGGCATCGAAAAGGGTCATAAATTCGCGCTCAAGGAAATAAAGACGGGCGAAAAGGTAATAAAATACGGCGAGGTCATCGGAAAAGCCACAAAGGAGATCGCCGCGGGAGAACACGTTCACAGCCACAATATGGCTACAAACCTTGAGGGAACACTCGAGTATTCCTTTAACAAAAAGGAAATTTCCCCTATGGAGAAAAAGAACGCTCCTAAGGTAAATGTTTACGAGCGCGCAAACGGCGATGTCGGAATAAGAAACGAGCTTTGGGTCATCCCGACGGTCGGCTGTGTTAATTCACAGGCGCGCAAGATAGTCGAGGAGTTTATCAAGAAGCACTCGACCCATGACGGCGTCGACGGAGTTTTCGCTTATACACACCCCTACGGCTGTTCACAGATCGGCGAAGACCATGACCGTACCCGTACCATTCTTCAGAGAATGGTAAAGCACCCGAACGCTGGCGGCGTTCTGGTTCTCGGTCTCGGCTGTGAAAACAACAGAATGGACGTGTTTAAGGAAACTCTCGGTAATTATGACAAAGACCGCACGGCATTTCTTATCGCTCAGGACGTTGAAGATGAGATATCCGCGGGAGTAGCGCTGCTTGAAAAGCTTTATAACAAAGCAAAGGACGATAAGCGCGTAGAAAAGGATATGTCATGTCTTAAGGTCGGACTTAAGTGCGGCGGCTCGGACGGACTTTCGGGAATTACCGCAAATCCCCTTGTCGGCAGACTTTCCGACTATATGTCTTCGATCGGCGGAACGACCGTTCTTACGGAGGTTCCCGAGATGTTCGGCGCTGAACAGCTTCTTATGGACAGGGCGAAGGACGAAGAGACCTTCGGAAAGATCGTAAAGCTTGTAAACGGCTTCAAGGAGTACTATCAGAAGCACGACCAGCCCGTTTACGAAAATCCCTCTCCCGGAAACAAGGCGGGCGGAATAACGACCCTCGAGGATAAGTCGCTCGGCTGTACTCAGAAGAGCGGAACCCAGCAGGTCTGCGACGTTCTGTTTGACGGCGACGCGCTTACCTGCCACGGTCTGAACCTGCTTAACGGTCCCGGAAACGATATGGTTGCGGTTACGAATCTCGCGAGCGCGGGCTGTCATGTGGTTCTGTTTACAACAGGACGCGGTACACCCTTCGGCGGATTTGTTCCTACGATAAAGATCTCGACCAACAGCGACCTTGCGAAGCGCAAGAACAACTGGATCGACTTCGACGCAGGCTCTATCGTAACAGGCGACAGCTTCGACAAGAAGCTCGACGAGCTTGTGGAGCTTATCGTAAATGTCGCAAACGGCCGCCAGACCGTAAACGAGCGTCACGGCTCACGCGATATCGCGATATTCAAGACAGGCGTTACACTTTAAATACCAAATTCCCGTGCCTTCGGCACGGGAATTTTAGGCTGTATATGTATATAAAGTTGTCTATCCCGAATTTATTTAAATTTGAAATTTCAAAACCGCACACCGCGGTTGCGCGCATTATGCCCTTCGGGCAAAACGCTTTGCTCCGCCGCGGCGGCTGCATTTTGAAATTTCGCAATGCTCTGTTATGTAGTTCTGAACTTTTTCTGCAAGCTGAAATTCCCGTGCCTTCGGCACGGGAATTTTTTGTAAGACTCTTTCCCAAAGACTTTTTGTACGGCTGACTGTTACATGTTGCGGTCTGATATTAAAAACAGCATCAAAATTATTTATGCAAATTGCCGAAAGAATTGTGTTAAGTAACTGAAAAAGGAAAAAAACTGTTGACTTTTTCGGTAATATTTTATATAATAAAATTGCAAAATTATATTTTATTAACAAAGTGAGGTATTGTAAATGAAAAAGTTTATGGATGAGAATTTCCTTCTCTCAACCGAAACCGCACAAAAGCTGTTTCACAATTATGCGGCGAAGATGCCTATCATCGACTATCACTGCCACATAAATCCCCGTGAAATTGCCGAGGACAGACAGTTTGAGAGCATTACGCAGGTATGGCTTGGCGGAGACCACTATAAGTGGCGTCTGATGCGCTCTGCGGGTGTTGATGAGAAGTATATTACAGGCGACGCTTCCGAGCGCGAGAAGTTCCAGAAGTGGGCGGAGACAATCGCAAAGGGAATCGGAAACCCTCTTTTCCACTGGAGCCACCTCGAGCTTCAGCGCTTCTTCGGCTATAACGGCGTTTTAAACGGCGATACGGCGGAGGAGGTATGGCAGCTTGCGAACAAGAAGCTTGCGGACAAGAGCATGAGCGTAAGAAACCTCATAAAGCAGTCTAATGTCGAGGTCATCTGCACGACCGACGATCCTATCGACAGCCTCGAATGGCATAAGAAAATTGCCGATGACACAACGTTTGACGTAAAGGTTTATCCCGCTTGGCGCCCCGATAAGGCAATGAACATCGAAAAGCCCGACTTTGTTGATTATATCAAAAAGCTCGAAGAGGTGAGCGGCGTTAAGATCGCTTCGTGGGCTGATTTAAAGAAGGCTCTCGAAAACAGAATGGATTTCTTCGGCACAATGGGCTGCCGCGTTTCCGACCACGCTCTCGAGTATGTATATTACGCTCCCGCTTCCGACGAGGAGATCGAGAAGATATTCGCGAAGAAGATGAGCGGAGAGCAGGTTTGCTGTCCCGAATGCATAAAGAAGTTCAAGACCGCGTTTATGCTGTTTATGGGCGCTCAGTGCCACAAGAGAAACTGGGTAATGCAGCTCCACTACGGCTGTAAGCGCGACAACAACACGCCTATGTTCAATAAGCTCGGTCCGGATACCGGCTTTGACTGCATAAACAATTACGCTCCCTCGAGCGAAACGGCGGATTTCCTGAACGCTCTTGAAATGGAGAAATCACTCCCCAAGACCATTATTTACAGCCTTAACCCCAACGACAATCAGGCGATCGACACGATCCTCGGCTGCTTCCAGAGCAGTGAGGCAGTAAGCAAGATCCAGCATGGTTCGGCTTGGTGGTTCAACGACAACAAGGTAGGTATGCAGGATCAGATAACCTCGCTCGGAAACCTCGGCTATCTTGCGGGATTTGTCGGAATGCTGACCGACTCGAGAAGCTTCCTGAGCTACCCGCGTCATGAATATTTCCGCAGAATACTTTGTGATGTATTCGGAAATTGGGTAGAAAACGGAGAATATCCGAACGATGAAAAGCTGCTCGGGGAAATGGTTTCCGATATTTCCTACAACAATACCAAGCGTTATTTCGGTTTTTAAACAATTGTCGGTATAAGTGAGGATAATCGTACCTCAGACCGATGAATCCTCGCATACTTTGTTCAGCTATACAACAAGCTATGCCGCGTCATGGCAGCCTTAACGGCTATCCGTGACGCGGCATTTGTGCGTCTGAGGGCTTTCTGACAGCATGAAATAAGTTTTCCAACAAATTGAGGTATTTTATTTCCCAAGCTTGTTTTTTGTTGTTGACAACGGTGTAAAAATATGTTATAATTAGTTTAAGTATATATAGAAATATGTTTGAAAAGCGGAAGGGAGCGGTGAAAATGGATTTTATCCGGCCGGAACAGAAGCGTATTTTTGATGAAACAAAATGCGGGCAGCCTAAGGATCTTGCCGAATTTAACATATCCGCGCAAAAAGCCGTAGAAGAGATCGCCGGGTCATTTGGCATAATAAAGGCTGAATATTCCCTGTCGCTTTCCCGTAGCTGTTTTTCCGATATGGATTACCCGCGGGATCTTGTTTTGTATGATGAGAAAACAGAGACGGAAAACGAGCCGCTGCGGTTTGAATATGAGCTTTATGAAGGCGGAAGGGTCGAGTTTGTTGTTTATACAAAAAACGAGCTTTCCTCCGATGAGAGGTGGCTTATCGAGGTCGATCTGAGACAGCTTTATTATATCTTAAACGAGCTTGTGCTTGAGCTTTCGTGCGAAAGCCTTTCCCTGACAGACTTTCAGACGGGGATCCCAAACTCAAAGGCGTTTATGAGATTTGCGTCTAAGGTGGTGGAAGAAGGAAAATTAAGCAGCTATACCGCGCTGGTTTTCAATATCCACAACTTCAAAAGCGTTCACCGTTCGTTTTCTTATATTGAGGGAAACAAGGTGCTGAAAAAATACAGCAGGATCATCGCCGAGGCGGTTACGAAAAATGAAATTGTCGCGCGTACAGGCGGGGATAATTTTATTGCAATGATCTTAAACGACCACCTCGATTATTTCCTCGACCTTTTGCATAATATGGTTGTTTTCCATGAAAAAGACGGAGACAGCATGACGTTTATGTTCGGTGCTACTATCGGCGGGCTTAAGCTTTCCGACGACTATGACGTAAACGATATTATGCTTAATACAAGCGTTGCTTACCAGGGCGCGAGAGAAAGACGGCAGATGTTCAACTTTTACGATAAAAAGCTGAGCGAAAACCTTATGGAGCGAAAGATCGTCCTCTCCAAATTCCATAAAGCATTGATCGAAAAGGAATTCTATGCCGTATATCAGCCCAAGGTCGGCGTAAATGACCTTAAGCTTCACGGAGCGGAGGCGCTTGTGCGTTGGAAACACGAGGGAAAGGACATTATGCCTGGAAAGTTCGTGCCTGTTTTCGAGCAGGACGGCTGTATCTGTATGCTTGATTTCTTTATGCTCGAAGAAGTCTGCAAGTTTATCAGAAGGCTCATAGACAACGGACTAAAGCCCGTTAGGATCTCCGTAAATTTCTCTAAGCGCCACCTTTTAAACAACAAGCTTGTGGAGGAGATCGCCGAGGTCATTGATCGATACGGTATTCCCCATGAGCTTATTGAGGTCGAGCTTACGGAGAGCGAAAATTCACACAGCCAGGGAGTCATGAGCGATGTTGTAAACGACCTCGGAGCGCTTGGCATAAAAACGTCTATCGACGATTTCGGAACGGGTTATTCGTCGCTCGGAATGCTCAAGCAGCTTGACCTCGACGTTTTGAAGATCGACAAGAGCTTTATTCCCGAAGCCCCCGTAAGCGACAACGACAAGAGCTTTCTTATGCTTAAGGGCATAATAGCGCTCGCGAAAAGCTTAGGGTTTACGATCGTTGCGGAGGGCGTTGAAACAAGCGCTCAGTTTGAGCTTATCGAAGGTCTTGGGTGTGATGTGGTTCAGGGATTTATTTTCGACAAGCCGCTGTCCGAAAGCGATTTTATCGAAAGAATAAAGAACAAGGATTATGTGCTTGAATGATTTTTTGCGGGAGGAGGTTTTCCAATGATAAAATGCAGTGTCGGAGTCGGAAGAAATATGGAAAATGCCGAGATTTGCGTTAAAGAAGCCGTTAAGGATTTTATTGATCCGAAGTTTATCGTTTTCTTTTCCGAGGACAGTTGCTTTTGCGAATACGCGCGGACGATCCATTCGCTTTTCCCGAATGCGGTTTCGATCGGCTGTTCGTCATACAGAATGTGGGGAACCCATGGCTCGGAGAAAAAAACATTAAAGGTTTTGGCGGTTGAAGACGGGATAGAGGTTTTTGCAAACATCATTCCGAAAGCTGATGAATTTGCGCTATCTTATGCCGATAGGGTAAGGGACTGTGTAAACCGCTTTGAAAGCACCGAAAACACGGTCTGCGTAGAGTTTACCGTTCCGTATAAGAACTACGAGGAATATGCGCTTGCCGCTTTAAACAGCGTTCTTTTGAGAAGGGAAATACCCGTTATAGGCGGCTCAGCCGCAAACGACAACACCTCAGAGACGGCATATGTCGCATTAAACGGCGAGATCTACGAGGACGGCTGTGTGTTTGCGCTCATAAAGAATCTCGGCGGAGCGGTAAGGCTGTATCGCGAGAATATCTACGTTCCGCTTACCGACAGGCGGTTTTTGACGACCAAAGCCAACGGCGTTTCGAGAACGATCATGCGGCTGGGTGAAAAGACTGCCGCTGATGTTTACGCGGAGGAGCTGGGAGTTCCCGTAAGCGAGATCAAGAACTATTTCTTTTATAATCCCTTAGGCAGGCTGGTAGACGGTGAAACCTACGTAACCGCCATTTACGAATCCAACTCGAACGGATATCTGAAAAACCTCGCGCGAATACACGAGGGAACGGACATTTCCGTAATGAAAGTCGGGGATTACAAAAAGATAACGGAGGAGACCTTTGCGAAAATAAAGCGTGAAAATCCGAATCCGTCGCTTGTGATTTTTTTCAATTGCCTTGCGCGGACGATTTTGTTTGAAGATGAAAACGCTGTTGAAGATTATCAGAAACGGCTTGTAGAGGAATTTCCGAACATTATCGGGTTCTCATGCTGCGGAGAACAGCTTGGGACAAAGCATTTCAACCACACCGCGCTGTTTGCGGTGTTTGAGTGAAAACTCAATTGAATAAATAATAGGGAAAAACTTTTTTATAAATTGAAACTGCCTTGCGGATTTGCAAGGCAGTTATGTTATTACATCGTTTTTGCAATAAATCGGATTTTACGTTGTTTTGGGCAGAGTTATTTAAATATAAATTTAATATGTTGTTACGGGCGGATTGATTAAAAAAGAAATTTCAAAACCGCGCAAAGCTGCGCTTTGCGCTATCTAAGCAT
>JAFLUE010000071.1 GCA_022508945.1 Oscillospiraceae bacterium | reverse complement strand
CAGCTTTGCGCGGTTTTGAAATTTCTTTTTAAATAAATCCGTCAAAACAACATTTTTGGGTTTTCCTACAAGCTGAAACGCCCTGTAAAGCAGGGCGTTTTTGTTGTTTTAATGCTTTCGGTATGCTGTCTGTAGTTTTCTTGCCGAAAAATATCGGATAATTTGTCGATTCTTGTATATTTGGGCTGAAAAACTCTTTGGTAAAAACATACAAAGTCCTTTAGAACCGCGGGATCAAAGGAAAAAAACGTGTTTTTAACGATTTTGCTTCTATTGACTTAATGTGTAAAAAATGATATGATTAGTTTAATACACTCTTAACAAAAAAGGAAATATTGAAAATGAAAAAGGATTTTGAAGAAAACGAAACTATGTTTGTAAAGCGTGTTTTCGCGGCGATCGCCCACGAAAAACGGCTGAAAAGCAAAATCACCCAGGCGCGTCTTTCCGAGATGGTGGGGATAACCGATGTTTACCTGCGATGTATAGAAAGCGGAAAGAATGCTCCGAACTGGATAGTGTGGCTAAAGCTGTGTACTGTGCTTAAGGTCGATATTTTTGAAATACAGCGGAAGTACATAGAGCCTTGTCTTAATGTTGATTTAAATTTCAGTGATTTTTAAACCAGCTTCTTATCCATTTTCCGCTTTCTGAGAGCTGGCTGTCGTTCCAGCCTCCGTTTGCTCCTCCGGAACCTAAGATAGCGCAGCAGGTCTCGTTTTTGTCCGCAAGCGCCCAGTTGCAGTAGCTTATATTAAGCTCGTCGAGCAGAGACAGCCACTTTTCCGTTTCGGAAAAGTTGTTTCCGCCGCCTCCCGAAGCATCACAGCAGCCAAACTCCGATACAAACACGGGAAGTCCCCCGTTTACACAGCTTTTAAGTCTGTTTCTGAGGTCGTCTCTGTGCGTGTCGGCATAGAAATGAAGCGCGTACATTATGTTGTTATAGCTCAGCGGGTTTGAAAGAGCGCGGTCAATGTCCTGACTCCAGGTAGGCGTTCCGACAATTATTACCGCGTCGGGGTCGTTTGCCCTGATTACGGGGATAACCTTTTCGGCATACGGCTTTATGGAGCCTTCCCAGCTTGCGCCGCTGTTCGGTTCGTTGCATATCTCGTATATAACGTTGGGACTGTCGGAGTACTTTTTGGAAATGCTGTCAAAGAATTCAATTGCCTCGTTTGTGTATTTAAGCGGGTCTCCGGGATTCAGAACGTGCCAGTCGATTATAGCGTACATATCGAGCTTTATGCAAAGCTCCACGCCTTTTTCGAGAATATCGCGGCTGCCCTGTTTGTTGTTCATATAGCACTGTCCGTTGTTCCATTCGTCAACATACATCGCAAGGCGAACAACGTTTGTGTTCCAGTCATCGCGAAGCGTCAGAAAAGCCTGTTCGTTTACGAAATCGGGGAACCAGGTAAGCCCGTGGGTACTCATTCCGCGAAGCTGGTAGGGGTTTCCGTTTTTGTCAACCAAATTTGTTCCGTTGACCGAAAGCTGTCCGTGAGTTGAAACGGGAGTACCGGCGCTGTTTCCAGAATCGCCCGAGGGAAGCGAGCTTTCGGAACTGCTAAAAAAGTCCGGTATATCCCACTTGGAGCTTTCGTCCGAGCTGCTCTGTGATTCTTTGCTTGAATATCCGCTGCTGTGGTTGTTTGTATGGCTGTTGCTGCTGAAATTCCGCTCACAGCCGCACAGGAGCGCTATTGACATTATCGCCGTAAGTACGATCTTACCGAAATTTTTTCTCATGATATGACCTCCAAATCATTAAGCATATTTATGACCAAATAATGACCCAAAGTATTTTTTGAAACAGGAGACCGTCCGTAAGTATCTCACGAACGTTTTGTTATATGATCTTTCGTCTGTTGCCCTTTACAAAAAGATCATGTTTTATTCGAGCATAAAGAAATCGTCCCGCAACAACGCGCGGGACGCAATTTTGTGCAGGGTATTGCCCTGCTGGAGCTGATAATCAGAGTCGAACTGATGACCTCATCCTTACCAAGGATGTGCTCTACCAACTGAGCTATATCAGCATCACAACAATAGAATTATAGCATACATAGAGAAGTTTGTCAATAGCTTTTTGAAAAAAATTTTGGAATAAAAAGTACGAAAACAAATCGGGCTTGAATAATGTGAAAGAAAATAAATAAGGTATTGGCTTCAATCCCTAAACACTAATCCCTAACCACTAATCACTAATCTCTAAACGGGCATTGACTTTTTTGGTAAAATGTGTTACAATAAGAAAGATTATGTGAAAAGGAGAATATAATTATGTCAATGACGTTTAAAAGAAAGCTTCCTATACCAAAAGAAATAAAGGAAATGCATCCGCTTTCGGATACGATACTGTCGGTCAAAGCACAGCGCGATAAAGAGATCGCGGACGTATTTACGGGAGCCTCGGATAAGTTTCTTCTTATAATAGGTCCTTGCTCTGCGGACAACGAAAATTCGGTCCTTGATTATGTGTCGCGCCTTGCGAAGACAGCGGAAAAGGTCAAGGACAAGATACTGATAATCCCGCGCATTTACACGGGAAAGCCCCGTACAAACGGCATGGGCTATAAGGGAATGCTCCACCAGCCCGACCCGACAAAGGGCGAGGATATGCTCGAGGGAATTATAAAGATACGCGAGCTTCACGCAAAGGTCATCGAGGAAACTCACCTTACTACTGCGGACGAGATGCTTTATCCCGAAAATTATCGTTATCTTTCGGACATTCTGTCGTATGTTGCTATCGGCGCGCGGTCTGTTGAGGATCAGCATCACAGGCTCGTCGCTTCGGGAATGGAATGCGCGGTCGGAATGAAAAACCCCACCTCCGGCACGCTTTCGGTAATGTTCAACTCTATACAGGCGGCTCAGGCGGCGCATACTTTTGTATACAGGGGCTGGGAGGTCGAGTCGGACGGAAACCCGCTCGCCCACGCGATTCTTCGCGGCGCGCAGAACAAGCACGGTCAGTCGCTTCCGAACTATCATTTTGAGGATCTACAGCTTTGCTGTGATCTGTACCGTGAAAAGGGTCTTATAAATCCCGCGATAATTGTTGATACAAACCACTCAAACTCGGGAAAGCAGTATCTCGAACAGATACGCATATCAAAAGAGGTACTTCACTCTATGCGCCATTCCTCCGAGGTCGGAAAAATGGTCAAGGGTCTGATGATCGAAAGCTATATCGAGGACGGCTGTCAGAAGATCGAGGAGGGGGTTTACGGAAAGTCTATTACCGACCCGTGTCTCGGTTGGGAGAAATCCGAGCGGCTTATTTATGAGATCGCGGATCTGCTTTAGAGCGCCGATCCCGTGCGGTCCTCACTTGGCGGCTATGCGCGGAGCGGGCAGTCAAATTCAGGATCATAAAGGTTTTTAAATCGGGAGTTAAAATGGATATTTCAGTTGAAACACAAGAAAAGCTGGATAAATTACTCGCCAAAGTTGACGAGAAGATACCGCCTGTGGGAACGGTTCGCTTAAAGCCCAAACGCGGCACGACTGACGTATTTGACAGTAAGCTGGGCGGTGTGCCGTATTTCCCGAAGGGTATGGAGTATCCGACCGTTCGCGAGGGCTGTGATGAGGGCAAGCCGCTGCGCCTGCTTGCACAGTTGAATCTGGGCATGCTGCCGAAGCTCGAGGGCTTCCCGAAAGAGGGAATATTGCAGTTTTTCATCTTTCCGAACGATCTGTATGGGGCGGATTTTGACGCGCCATGCGTTCAGAACGAATTTCGCGTTATATATCATGAGAGCATTGTGAACGATACCGCGGCGCTTCTGTCTGAGGACGAGATACCAAAAAACGATGATGGCGACGATTTGTTCCCGTTTGAGGGCGAGTTTCTTCTGGTCGCCGAGGAAGCAAGGCTCGTCGGCGCGAGTCCTGTTGATTTTCGCTTTGAAAAGGCGGTCGCGGAGGCTTACAACGAACTTTTCGGCGGCGATGTCGCGGGTATGTGGGATAAAGACGGAAAAGGTATACGCCAAGTCGACGGACAGCTTTACGACGCGATCTGCTCATGTTACAGCACAGACACGCGCATGGGAGGTTTTCCGTTCTTTACTCAGGAGGATCCGCGCAGATATAAAGACGAGTTCAAAGGTCATACGGTTATGCTGTTCCAGTCGGACAGTGAAAACGGCGGCGAGAACGGCGGCTGGGACGACGAGATATGCTGGGGCGATTTGGGCATTGCAAATTTCTTTATCACTCCCGAGGCTCTTGCAAAGCGTGATTTCTCAAATGTTCTCTATACATGGGACTGCGGGTGAACAATTGACAATGTACAATGTATAATTGACAATTGTTCCGTTGAAATACTTGACAAAATCGAAAAAATGTGTTATAATCAAATAGATATTGAAAAGCGTTGATGAGAATACAGTAGCGAAGCGAAAGACCTTTTCAGAGAGCCGGCGGTTGGTGTGAGGCGGCAGGGAGCGTTTTTGCGAATTACATCTCGGAGCGGCTTTGCGAACGGAGCGGTTGTTCTTATTAGCAGGCACGGGTAAGCCCGTTAAAGCTGTTCAAGGCGGTTTTTGCCGCAAACCGAGGTGGTACCGCGGAATTTCCGCCCTCTTTGAGCTTTTGCTCGGAGAGGGCTTTCTTATTGAATATTGATTGAAAGAGGGTGTTATCCGTGAGATGTAAACATCTCATCAGCAATCGGTAAAATTCGGCTTTGTATTAAGAAAACAGTAATTAATAAGAGTGATATGAATGGAGGAAAAAACTATGATTAGAGAAGCGACCCGGGATGATGTAAAAGCGTTGGCAGGATTGTACAAAGATCTTTTGGTATTTCACAACCAACTTGACCGTAAAAAGTATAATGTGCCAGATGATGATGCTTGTGATAAGAGATTGGAATGGTTTTTGGAGTTTTCGGATATTTATAAAATGCTTTGTCACGAAACTGACGGTGTAGTAGACGGTTATGTTGTTTATATGCTGCCCGATAAAAACAGCGCAAAGGAAAATAATGACGGGGTCATAACAGTTAACAGCATTGTTGTTGCGGAAGATGCACGAGGCAATGGTATAGGCGAAGAGCTTATTAACGAAATGCTCAAGCTTGCAAAAGAAAATTACTGCAATACCATTACTGTCGACGTGCATTTGTATAACGGTATGGCGCGGAAATTCTTTGAAAAAATGGGAATGATCCCAACGACCATACATTTGGAAAAGAGGTTATGATTTTGAAGTTATACGATGAGCTTGTTGCGCGCGGACTTATCGCACAGGTGACGGACAAAGAAGAAATAAGCAAGATGATAAACGAGGGAAAGGCAACCTTCTACATCGGTTTTGACCCGACTGCGGATTCTCTGCACGTTGGTCATTTTATGGCGCTTTGCCTTATGAAGCGCCTGCAAATGGCGGGAAACAAGCCGATAGCGCTTTTGGGCGGCGGAACGGGAATGATAGGCGACCCGTCGGGAAAAAGCGATATGAGAAAAATGCTTACGCCGGAGATCATCGACCATAACATCGCCTGCTTCAAAAAGCAGATGAGCCGCTTCATCGACTTTTCCGACGACAAGGCTATCATGGTAAACAACGCCGACTGGCTGATGAGCCTTAACTACATTGATGTTCTGCGCGAGGTGGGGGCGTGTTTCTCGGTAAACAAAATGCTCTCGTTTGAGTGCTATAAACAGCGCTGGGAGAGGGGACTTACGTTCCTTGAGTTCAACTATATGATAATGCAGAGCTACGATTTCTATATGCTCTATCAGAAATACGGCTGTAATATGCAGTTCGGCGGCGACGACCAGTGGGCGAATATGCTCGGCGGTACGGAGCTTATCCGCAAAAAGCTCGGAAAAGACGCCCACGCGATGACGATAACCCTGCTCCTTAATTCCGAGGGCAAGAAAATGGGAAAGACCGAAAAGGGCGCGGTGTGGCTCGACGCAGACAAGACCTCACCGTATGATTTCTTCCAGTATTGGAGAAACGTTGGGGATGCGGACGTTATAAAGTGCCTGTATATGCTGACGTTCCTGCCTGTTGAGGAGATCCGCGAGATGGAGAAGTGGAAAGACGCGGAGCTTAACAAGGCGAAGGAGATACTCGCGTTTGAGCTTACAAAGCTCGTTCATGGAGAGGACGAGGCGAAAAAGGCTCTCGACGGCGCGAGGTCGCTGTTCGGGGGAAGCGGAAACACCGAAAATATGCCCACAAAAGAAGTTGAAGCGATCGATGGAAAGATCGGTATCCTCGATCTTCTTGTAAACACGGGGCTTGCTCCCTCGAAACGCGAAGCGAGAAATCTTATCGCGGGAAAGGGAATTGCCGTTGACGATAATATTATCGAGGACGCAAATGCCGTTATCGAGATAAACGGCGAAATTATCCTGAGAAAAGGGAAAAAGGTTTTCCTCAAGGTGGTTGTTAAGAATTAGCGATCATCGGTCAGTTATAAGAACCAAGACGCGTTTTGTTATCAGCAAAGCGCGTTTAGGCTCTTTCAGAATATTTTCCGATAATTAACAAAATTCTTTTATAATTATTTTAAAAATTATTTTCTTTTCTGTCATATTTTTTTCACATTTCCACGCTATAATGTTGTTGTAAAGGCACCAAGGAGGACAAAACAATGGCTTACGCAAATACCTTCAAGCGAATGGAAATGAAGCTTTTGCTTGATGAGGAACAGTACAGCAAGCTCCGAGAGAAAATAGACTCGTATATGACTGCCGACGAATACGGCGTTCATACGATAATGAACATTTATTTTGATAACGATAATAACGACGTTATTATCAGCTCGCTCTCAAAGCCCGTTTATAAGGAAAAGCTGAGGCTGAGGGCATACGGAAATGTCGCAGAGGACAACGACGAGGCGTTTCTTGAGATAAAAAAGAAATACCGCGGAGTTGTTCATAAAAGGCGGCTCGAAATGACCTATAAGGAGCTTTTCGATTATGCCGCCGGCGGCATAATGCCCGATATTTCCGAAAATCAAAGACAGGTTTTTTCGGAGATCGAATATTTTCGCAAAAGGCTCGGATTAAAGCCGAAGATCGTAATATGCTATGACAGACAGGCGTTTTTCGGAAATGACGATAAAGAGTTCAGAATGACCTTTGACTCAAATATCAGAAGCCGCAGAACAGACGTCGATCTCAGAAAGGGAGATTTCGGAGAGCTTTTGAACAAACAGCCGTACAAAATATTGGAGATAAAAACAACGGGTGCGGTCCCGCTGTGGCTTGTGAAATTCCTTTCGGAAAACAAAATATACGCGAGTACTTTTTCAAAATACGGAAATATTTTTTTGAATGAAGTAAAGACTAATAAGGCTTGCAAAAAAAGCTTAAATAAAATACAGAACAGGAGAGAAAAAGAATGTTTTCAAGCATAATTGACAGTACAGAGGGTCTTACGGGGGAGAGCGTTTTGTTCTGCACACTGACCTCGGCAATTTTAGGTCTTTTGGCGGCGGCATTATACAGACTCAATAACCGCAGACCGTCGCGTAATTTAATGGTGACGCTTGTAATAATGCCGATCCTGGTACAGAGCGTGATAATGCTGGTAAACGGCTCGCTTGGCGCGGGAATAGCGGTAATGGGGGCGTTTAATCTCGTGAGATTCCGTTCGGCTCCCGGAACATCGAGGGAAATATGCTATGTATTTTATACCATGTCAATAGGACTTGCCACGGGAATGGGGTACATAGGCTACGCGTTTGTCATCGGTATCTCGGTAGGGCTTATTCTCGCGGTGCTTGGATTTATACCCGCGTTTGGAATAATCAGATCCGCAAAAGCAATACGCATAGTTATCCCCGAGGATATGGACTATACCGACTGTTTTAAGGATCTGTTCGGAGAGTACCTTTCGAGCTGTCGGCTTATTACGGCGAAAACGGTAAGCATGGGTACGCTTTATGAGCTTCGGTATGAGGTCGTTTTAAAAAACGAAGATAAGGAAAAGGAGTTTTTGGATAGGATACGTGAAAGAAACGGAAATCTCACCGTTTCATGCAGCGTTTTAGCCGAAAGCCACGAGGAAATGTGATACTAATGAGGAGGAAAATGTTATGAGCAGAAGCTTAAAATCGCTTGCGGCGATCTGCGCTATGGCAGTTCTCGCGGCAGGCTGTACAAAGACTGAAATAAACGACAATTCCGACGGCTCGTCATCTCAAAGCTCGCAGATTTCTTCCGTATCGGGCAATTCGGGCGGAGATGTTCATGTTGACGCGGAACAGGCTCCCATAAGCGCGGGCGAGGTCATGACCGAATCCGCGACCTGTACGATAGAATTTTCGGACAGCGGTATCAATGTTTCGGGAAAGGGCGCGTCCGTATCAAATACGACCGTTACGATAAGCACAAAGGGAGTCTACTATCTTTCGGGAACTTCTTCCGACGCGAAGGTGCTTATTGAGGCGGATAAGGATGATATAATAACGCTTGTGCTGGACGGGCTTTCGCTTACGAGCAAAAACGGCGCGGTCATAGACTGTGAGGAAGCACAGGAGCTTGTAATATGTACTAAAGGCGGGTCCGTAAACTCCCTTTCCGACAGCACGAATTATACCTTTGCTTCCGATAAGACCGAGCCTGACGCGGCGGTTTTCTGCCGAAGCGATCTTACGCTTCTCGGAGAGGGAACTCTTAAAGTAACGGGAAACTACAACGACGCGATCAAGGGCAAGGACAATCTTCAGATCGTAAGCGGAACGTACAGCATAAAATCGGAATCCGACGGGATTATCGGAAAAGACAGCGTAAAGATCTTTGACGGAACGATAACGATCGAATCCGGAAAGGACGGCATCAAATCCTCTCAGGACAACGATCCCTCGCTTGGCTTTGTAACAATAAACGGCGGCAATATCAGCATAAGCTCGGGACGCGACGGTATTCAGGCCGAAACACAGCTCACCGTTTACGCGGGCAATATCGAGATCGTTTCGGGCGGCGACGCGGCTTATAAAGAAGTCAGCTCCGACGGAGGAATGACTCCCGGAAACCATACACACGGCGGCGACTGGGGGTATTGGGGAAATCCGTCAGGCGGCAGCTCCGCAACAACCTCCGAAGCCAGCACAAAGGGGCTGAAAGCAGGCGGCGACATCACCATCTACAACAAGGAGACCGTTATCAACATCACCTCTGCCGATGACGCTATCCATTCAAACGCGAATGTCACTATTTCAAACGGCAAGCTCACGCTTTCGAGCTGTGACGACGGTATCCACGCGGACGAGCTGCTTACTGTAGATAACGGCACTATCACAATAACCAAGAGCTATGAGGGTCTTGAAGGCAAGAACATTGCCATAAACGGCGGAGTAATTGACCTTAAGACTGCCGATGACGGTTTGAATGCCGCGGGCGGCGACAACGGAGATTTCTTCGGCTTTGGCGGCGGTGATTACTATATCTCTATTACGGGCGGCGATATTACAATAAATGCCGACGGTGACGGCATTGATTCAAACGGCACTGTCGCGATGAGCGGCGGAAGGGTAGTCGTTTACGGACCCACAAACAGCAACAACGGCGCTTTGGATTACGAAAAGTCATTTACCTTGAGCGGCGGAGAGCTTATCGCGCTTGGCTCTGTGGGAATGGCGCAGGCTCCGAGTGCTCTTTCCCAGCCATGCCTTTCAATAACCGCAAATGTATCCGCAAACAGCAAGCTCGAGGTAAGGGCTGAGGACGGAACTGTTATAATGGGTACAACAACTCCCAAAAACTGCCAGTCGCTGATCTTCTCAAGCAGCAGCCTTAAAGAGGGCAGCTCATACAGCATTTACAGCGACAATACTCTCCTTTATACCGTCACAGCGCAAAACGGCGTTTCAGGAAACGGCGCAAACGGCTCCGGCGGCTTTGGCGGCGGAGGCAATCCCGGAGGTTTTGGCGGCGGGGGCCATCCCGGCGGCGGACCCGGCGGAGGAAATCCCGGAGGCGGACCCGGCGGTGGTAATCACGGAGGCAATCTCTGAAACAACAAAATAGAGAATCGCGAATTTAAAAATTTATTTAAAAAGAAATCTCAAAGCCGCGCAGTGCGCCTTCGGCGCGCTGCGCTATCAAATCGACGCGTATGAGCGCAGCTCATACGCGTTGATTATTTTTGAAATTTCGCTCACGAATATTATGTGGTAACGGGCGGAGTTATTTAAATAGAAATTTCAAAACCGCGCAAAGCTGCGCTTT
>JAFLUE010000070.1 GCA_022508945.1 Oscillospiraceae bacterium | reverse complement strand
CCGCGTACACCTTCTACATACTGGGACTTAATCTGATCCTGTCCGGATTTTCCGACCAGGCGGTCACGGCGCTGGGACTGTATTACAAGTGGCAGACCTTTTTCTTCATCCCGCTGGGGGCTATGCAGACCTGCATCGTGCCTGTCGTCAGCTTCAACTACGCGGCACGAAATATCGAACGCTGTAAAAAAACGCTGTACGCGGCCATTGGGTTTGGCATGGCTCTGATGGCACTGGGTACTCTTTGTTTTAACTGTATTCCGGCGCAGATGCTTCGGGTATTTACGCAGGATGAGACTGTGATCGCGATAGGGAGCATTGGATTTCATTTCGTGGGTATCAGCTTTCTTCCTATGGTGACCTCGCTCATATTCCCGGTATTCTTTCAAGCGGTGGGCAAAAGCCTGAAAAGCTCGCTTTTGACAGTCATTCGCACAGTTGTACTGTTTGTGCCGCTCGGATTTTTATTCTCACGCTTTGGTCTGGATTGGTTCTGGCTGACTTTTCCTGTGACGGAAACGATAACAACGGCTGTAGGATTTCTGTTTTACCGTATGTTTCTTGACAGCGATTATGTGCGGACTCCCGCCGTGCTTCCGCTGGACGGCGGAGAGATCGCACTGAAGCCGTCAAGTCCCGGTGTGATCATTACGATCGCCCGAGAACACGGTTCCTCCGGCAAGCAGATCGGCAAACTGGTAGCGGAGAGGCTTGGTATCCCGTTCTACTATAAGGAGATGGTGGCGCTGGCAGCTCATGAAAGCGGGCTTGACCGTGAGTTCATCTCCGATATCCACAAAAATGCACCCGATATTCTGCGTGAACTCTACCTCAGTTCCGGCGCCGTCCGAATGGCAATAGCGGCGCAAGCAAAGATCATCCGAAAGATCGCGGATAACGGGAGCTGTGTAATTGTCGGTCGTGCCGCTGATTATGTGCTGCGGGATCGTGAGGATGTCATCCGCATTTTTATACACGCGCCAAAGAAATACCGAATCATGCGCGTAATGGAGGTGTACGGGGACAGCCTGAAAGAAGCGAGAAGAAATATCCGACGGTCCGATAAAGCAAGGTCGGTATATTACCGTCACATTTCCGGCAGGCGTTGGGCTGACGGGAGGCACTATAATCTGTCAGTCGATTCCTCAATTGGTGTCAAAGAAACAGCGGATCTGGTGATATCGTATGTATCCGGCGCTGCCGAAAAAGCGGCGGGTCAGAACGGTCGGTAAATACGATCACCTATTGTAATTTGACCCCATCGGTTCGGACAATGGCAGGTGATTTTGTTATATGGGTTATTTTATGCGGGGCTGTAGCATCTGCGGCACTTGCAATGTTCAGCCCAATCAAGTCCACTTGTCGAAAAAATCTTTTTGCAGCGGTTAGACAGCGCCGATACGGCGCTTGAATTTATGATATGATTTAAATATAAAGCTGTGCTTAAGTGTAGGTGATGTTTATGAGCATGGGATATTGTGCGTGCTGCCGCAAGGTCTCTGAGGACGAGCAGGAAATACTTTATGAATACACTTGTTACAACATCGGCGAAAGAAATTGGGAGGAATTAAAGGAAAACTTTGACGGAGTAATTTTAATCAAAAAAGCCGCCCTTACTGAGCCTATTATACATAAGAAGGTCAAAAAACGCCGAACGGAAAGAAGCTTGTTTCAAAGCGCGTTCATGTTGATGTAAGCTTTTCGGAGCTTATTGCCGCAGGGAGAATAACGATTGAAAACTGCAGCGGAACATGGCAAATTACGGACGATGGCATGGACGTCATGGCATTGCGCCTTGTAAGAAAGATATTCGGCGAATATCAGGATAAAGGCGCAATCCCCGAAAAAATGTCATATTTAAGCTAAATAAGCAAAACGCGCTCGGAAAATGCAGACGGACCATTATATCCATACAATATGACGAGCTTACAATATATGCTAAAATGTACTTGACAAAATTTGTAATAGGTAGTATAATGTACTTAATATCGGAATTGACTGTTTTAGCACAAAATGTTGCTTATTTAAGCGGAGGAGGACAACATAATGGCTTGTTTTATCGTACCTGTTACAGAGGCAGTTATCACCACTATCGCGTCAAAGGTCATAAGCTCCAAAGAGGCGAAGATTGAAAAGATGGAGCTTCACAATGATGATGTTCACATAGATGCCGAACAAAAGCTGCCTTTTTCAAAAAAGCTTAATTGGCTGAATAATCTTCTTTGGGGCGGTTCGGCGCTGTTGGCTTTTGAGCATATCTGGCATGGAGAGATATCGGCGGTTTTCCCGTTCCTTACGGCGGCGGCAGACCCCGTTGAGGCTGCGGAAATGTTTAATGAAATGATGACCGCGGGAGTTGCGATGTCGGTGGTTGTGACAGCAGTATGGGCAGGTATGGTGGCTGTTGCCTCTTCTGTTGAAAAGAGGAAGACAAAGCGCTCCGAAAACTGAGGGAGTATACGAAATGACTTTGCTTATCACGGCTTTTGCCGCTGTCATCAGTACGGTCGTCTGGTATAAAAACGCTCCGAAAAGTCAGATGATGGTCGGAGTTCTGTGCCTGATGTTCTGGGGTGCGTCGCTTATGTGGCTGGTTGACGCGGTGTTTGAGTATGCCGAGATCGGGGCGGAGTATTTTGCTCCCGCGCCTGAGAAAATGTTAAACGACCTTTATCTTGGTTTATCGGTCGTTGCGTTGGGGCTTATTATCTGGGTCGTTATTCTTTTGATAAAGGATCCAAAGGGCGTTATAAAGTCGGCGCTTTTCAAGAAGAAAGATTGATATTGAACTAAAGCGGTCCTGCTTTAATTGAAAGGACCGCTTTTATTACAGCATTACGAGGGATAAACAAATGAACAGCGAAGCAAAACAGATCCTTGAAGCAGTGAAAAACGGCGCGATGTCGGTAGATGACGCGCTTTTAAAGCTTAAAACAGAGCCGTTTGAGGATATAGGATTCGCGAAGGTGGATCTTCACAGAAAGCTGAGGCAGGGACAAGCCGAGGTCATATACGGCGCGGGTAAGACAACCGAGCAGATCATCGGGATTATCGACGCTATGAAGAAAAACGGTCAGGAACGTATTCTTATAACCCGCCTTTCTCCCGAAGCCGCGGAGCTTTTAGCAAAGTCACACAAGCTCGACTATCACGAAAACGCGAAAATAGGATTTGTGGGAGATATCCCGGCGCCTGACGGGATAGGCGCTATAGTTGTCGCGACGGGAGGAACGAGCGATCTGCCGGTCGCGGAGGAAGCGGCGCTTACGGCGGAGTTCCTCGGAAATAAGGTGACGAGGCTTTATGATGTGGGGGTTGCGGGACTGCACCGTCTGCTGTCGCATAAAGAGGACATCATGACCGCAAGCGTCATTATCGCGATCGCGGGAATGGAGGGTGCTCTCGCGAGCGTTATAGGAGGACTTTCCGACTGTCCCGTTATAGCCGTACCCACAAGCGTAGGTTATGGCGCGTCTTTCGGCGGTCTGTCCGCGCTTTTGTCAATGCTGAACTCATGTGCGAGCGGTGTTTCGGTCGTAAATATTGACAACGGCTTTGGCGCGGGATATCTTGCGGGAATGATAAATCATATGGAGGCAAAGAAATGAAAACATTATATCTTGACTGCGGCATGGGCGCGGCGGGAGATATGCTGACGGCGGCGCTTATCGAGCTTCTTCCAAGACCCGATGAGTTTATCGAAACGCTTAACGCGATCAATATCCCCGAGGTAGTCTATAAAAAAGAGAAATCGGCAAAATGCGGGATAACGGGAACTCATATTTCCGTCACTGTCCGCGGCGCAGAGGAAAGCGAGGAAATGCATTCCCACGAGCATGGGCATACGCATGAGCATACTCACGAGCATCATAACGAACACGAGCATTCTCATGAACACTGTCACGAACACGCTCACGATCATCACGATGAACACAGTCATTCGCACACACACCATCACAGCAGTATGCATGATATAGAGCATATCGTATCGGCGCTGGATATTCCGCAAAAGGTGAAAGATGACGTTATGGCGGTTTACGGGCTTATAGCCGAGGCGGAAAGTCAGGCACATGGAGTTCCTGTGACGGATATACATTTCCACGAGGTCGGGACAATGGACGCTGTCGCGGATATAACCGCAGTGTGCCTGCTTATGAACGAGCTTTCACCGGATGAGGTCGTTGTGTCTCCTGTTCATGTCGGAAGCGGGACCGTAAAATGCGCCCATGGGATATTGCCTGTTCCTGCGCCCGCAACGGCATATATCCTAAAGGATGTTCCCATATACGGCGGAAGCATCGGCGGCGAGCTTTGCACTCCGACAGGCGCGGCGCTTTTAAAGCACTTTGCGGCGCGTTTTGGGGAAATGCCTATAATGAAAACAAAGGCTATCGGCTATGGCATGGGGAAAAAGGATTTTCCGACGGCAAACTGCGTTCGTGCTTTTATCGGGGATACCGAGGATAAGACGGATGTTGCTGTGGAGCTTTCCTGTAATGTTGACGATATGACGGCTGAGGCTGTGGGATTTGCCATGGAACGGCTGTTTGAGGGCGGAGCACTTGAGGTTTATACCATACCCATAGGCATGAAAAAATCACGTCCGGGCGTAATGCTTCGCGTTTTGTGCAGGGAAGAGGACAAGGAAAAGATGATCGGTCTTATTTTCAGGTACACTTCGACAATAGGAATAAGAGAAGCCGAGACGCGTCGCTATGTTCTCGAAAGAACGATACAGACTGTTCAGACGCCGTTCGGAGAGGTCAGGAGGAAAATATCCTCGGGATACGGTGTAAGCCGTACTAAATACGAATATGACGACCTTGCGCGTATCGCGAAAGAGCAGAATATTTCCGTAGACGAAGTAAGAAGCCGTCTTGAAAATTGATAATGATAAAAGGAGTATATATGGACGAACTGCACGAGAAAAAACAACGTCTCGAAAAGTATCTTCGGGAGCTGGGGAGTGTTGTTATTGCGTTTTCTTCGGGTGTTGATTCGACCTTTCTTCTGAAGACAGCGCACGATGTTTTGGGAGATAAGGCAATAGCTGTCACAGCGCGGTCATGCTCGTTTCCAAAAAGAGAACTCAACGAGGCGAAGGCATTTTGTGAAGCGGAGGGCATTGAGCATATCATTGTTGAATCCGAGGAGCTTTCCATTGAGGGCTTCAGCCGGAATCCGAAAAACCGCTGTTATCTTTGCAAGCGCGAGCTGTTTACAAAGATACTGGATATCGCGAACAAACGCGGACTTCGGTATGTCGCCGAAGGCTCAAATACGGACGACAACGGCGATTATCGTCCGGGGCTTGCTGCTGTCGCGGAATTAGAGGTAAAAAGCCCTTTGAGGGAAGCGGGGCTGAACAAAGATGAGATACGTCGTCTTTCAAAGGAAGCCGGACTTTTGACATGGGACAAACAGTCGTTTGCCTGCTTGGCGTCACGGTTTGTTTACGGAGAGACCATAACCGAGGAAAAGCTCGGAATGGTCGATAAAGCGGAACAGCGGCTGCTTGATCTGGGATTTCATCAGGTTCGCGTAAGAGTTCACGGAAATATGGCGCGTATTGAGATAGAGCGCTCCGAGTTTGAGAGGATAATTCGTCCCGAAATATCCGAACCGCTCTGTGAGTATCTGAGTGAGCTTGGATTTGTGTATGTTACATTGGATCTCGGCGGGTATAAAATGGGGAGTATGAACAAAACGCTCTGAATGGGCGGGAGGTTATAATGACTTTACAGCAGCTTAATTATGTTATCACTATATCCGAGGTCGGCTCTCTGAATAAGGCGGCGGAGGTGCTGTATGTTTCCCAACCGTCGCTTTCCGAGGCTGTACGCGATCTGGAACGTTCGCTCGGTATAACGATCTTCCACCGCAGCGGCAGGGGAGTTACTCTCACCAACGATGGCACCGAATTTATCGCCTGCGCGAGGCAGGTTTACAACCAATACGAAGCGCTTATGGACAAATACGGTCAGTCCGGAACGCTTAAAAAGAAATTCGGCGTTTCCACCCAGCACTACTCCTTTGCCGTAAAGGCGTTTGTGGAAACAGTAAAGCAGTTCAACGCCGCCGAGTATGAATTTGCTATCCGTGAGACCAAGACCCTTGAGGTCATTGAGGACGTAAGCAGCCTCAGAAGCGAGATAGGCGTCATCTACCTCAGCAGCTTCAACCAAAAAGCCATTATGAAGCTGCTTAAAGCGAACGATCTTGTGTTTAACAGGCTGATAGACTGCGGCGTTTACGTATATCTTTGGAAGGGACATCCTCTGGCTGAATGTAAGTCCATTCGCTTTGAACAGCTCGTCGAGTATCCTTGCTTGTCGTTTGAACAGGGTATAAACAACTCGTTTTATTTCGCGGAGGAAATTCTCAGCACAAACGATTATCCTCAGATCATAAAAGCCAATGACCGAGCGACAATGCTTAATCTTATGGTGGGGTTAAACGGCTATACGCTTTGTTCGGGGATAATATGCGAGGAGCTGAATGGGTCGGATTACGCGGCTGTGCCTTTTGAAACGGATGATAATGATACTCAGATGGAGATAGGCTATATTACAAAGAAGAATCACATCCCGAGCAAAATGGGAAGCTTATATATAAATGAGATAGAAAAATATCTTCAAGAGCAGGCAATAAGAAAATAGGGGAGCGTACAAAAGTTTTTGAAAGGGAGTTCCAAATAACCAAAAAATATGAGTGCATTTCAGTAAACCGAAAATAAACTTAGCCAAGAGTTATCTCTTGGCTAAGACTTTATCTGCAATATGATTGCTTTTGTTTTTTGTGAGAACTTTCTGAAGAAAGTCGCTGTTCGGATGGCTTTTACTTTAGAAAAAAGTGAGCGGTTTGCGGATAAATTTTGAAGACAAGAGATAATTCTTAGCTAAGTTTATTTTATGACTCTTGAATCGCGCTCATATTTTTTGCTTTTTTGCTTTTTTGGGGAAAAACCTTTCTGAAGAAAGGTTTTTCCCCAAACCCCTTTTCTAAAGACTTTTCGTGCGCTCCCCGTCAGCTTTTTCTCATTGTCAGCGATATCCTTCCGCGCTTTAAATCAACGTCTAAAACGCGAACCTTTACCACATCGTTTACCTTCACGACATCAAACGGGTTTTTAACAAACCTGTCCGCAAGCTGTGAGATATGTACAAGCCCGTCCTCGTGAACGCCTATATCAACAAACGCTCCGTAATCAACTACGTTTCTTACGGTTCCCATAAGCTCCATTCCGGGCTTTAAGTCCTTAAGCTCCATAACGTCTCCGCTTCTCATAAGAGGCGGCGGAAGCTCGTCGCGCGGGTCGCGACCGGGCTTTTCAAGCTCTTTCGCTATGTCCGTGAGAGTAGGAAGTCCCGTTCCCGTTTCCTCGGCGATTTTGCCGAGCTTTACGTTTTTAAGCTTTTCGCGTATCTTGTCGGAGTTTCCAAGCTCATCGTCGGATATCCCGCATTTGTCCATAAGTATTTTCGCCGCTTCATAGCTTTCGGGGTGGATGCCGGTGTTGTCGAGCGGATTTTTCCCGCCCGAAACGCGTAAAAATCCCGCGCACTGTTCATATGCCTTAGCGCCGAGCTTCTTGACCTTTAAAAGCTGTTTTCTGTCGGTAAACTCGCCGTTTTCCTCGCGATATGCGACAATGTTTTTCGCTACCGCCGAGTTTATTCCAGAAATGTACGAAAGCAGGGAATAGGACGCGGTGTTAAGGTCTACCCCCACCGAGTTCACACAGTCCTCTACAACACCCTTCAGCGCGTCGTCGAGTCTTGTCTTCGGCATATCGTGCTGATACTGACCGACGCCTATAGCCTTCGGGTCGATCTTCACAAGCTCCGCGAGCGGATCCTGAAGCCTGCGTGCAATGGATACCGCGCTTCTCAGTGACACGTCATAGTCGGGAAACTCCTCCGCCGCAAGCTTTGACGCGGAGTATACCGAAGCGCCCGCCTCCGAGACCACCATATACTGGACCTTGCTTGTTATTGATTTGAGCATATCCGCGGTGAATTGTTCGGTTTCACGCGAGGCTGTGCCGTTTCCGATGGCAATGGTCGAAACGTGGTGTTTTTCGATCATCGCCGAAAGTATCTTCTTTGCGGTCTCGGCTTCGTTTTTTGAGCGCGTAAGGTAAACTATTGCCGTATCGAGAACCTTTCCCGTATTATCCACTACCGCGCACTTACATCCATGCGCGTATCCCGGGTCAAGCCCGAGCGTAACCGTATTTTTTACGGGCGGCGCCATGATTAGCTGGCGCAGATTTGACGCGAAAACCTTTATCGCGCCCTCCGCGGCGTTTGCCGTAAGCAGCGACCTTACCTCGCGCTCGATAGACGGGAAGATCAGCCGCTTATAGCTGTCCTCGCAAGCTGCGCGCACAAGCCCTCCGCAAAGGCTTGTGTTTTTAACAAGCTCTTTCACGCACATTTTCTCGCCTATCCCGTCCGAAAGCGATATCGAAACCTTCAGAGCCTCTTCTTTTTCGCCTCTGTCAAGCGCCAGAACGCGGTGTCCCGCGATCTTTCCGACAGGCTCCGAGTATTCAAAATAGTTTTTGTATACTTCGTCTGCTTCCTCGCTTGCGGCGGTGGAAGAAATGATACCGTGAGCGAAAATTTCCTCGCGGAGCGCCTTGCGGAGCTCGGCATTGTCTGACAGATCCTCCGCGATGATATCCATTGCGCCCTGAATGGCCTCCTCGGCGGTATTAACGCCCTTTTCCTCGCTTATAAACGCCTCCGCCTCCTTTTCGGGAACGGTCGCGGTGTTCTGCGTGAGAATGATCTGCGCGAGCGGTTCAAGTCCCTTTTCGCGCGCAACGGAACCGCGGGTCTTGCGTTTGGGCTTGAACGGGCGGTAGATGTCCTCGACCTCCACAAGCGTCTCGGCTTTGGCAATAGCTGCGGCGATCTCGTCCGTCATTTTCTCCTGTTCGGTTATAGACGAAATGATCTCTTCCTTGCGCTTTTCAAGACCGCGCAGATAGCTCAGCCTGTCCGCAAGCTCACGCAATATCGTATCATCGAGCGAGCCTGTCTGTTCCTTTCTGTACCGCGCTATAAACGGGATAGTCTTGTCGTCGTCGATAAGAGCGACGGTGTTGTCGACCTGCTCTTTTCTGAGTTTAAATTCCTGTGCAAGCTTTTCGTTAATATCCATAATTTTCTCCTTTTTTTATCATTCCACAATATCATACATATATATGAGGAAGCTTCCATACGCCGTCCTCAAGCGCGATAAATCCTTCTTCCGCGTAATCGTAATATAACTCCTCGTATCGAAATTTATCGGTCGGCAGATATTCATAAATGTTCGGTAAAAATTTAAAATCAATTCTTCCGTCCGATTTAGCGGTGACTCTTGCCGTTTGATAATCTAAATTCAAGGTGTGGGCTCCGATTATGTCAAGATGATACATCACACCGCCTGCCTCGAAATAATACGGAGGCATATGCTCCTCTGTGTTATTTTCAAGCGTAACAAGAAGCACACCATCCTTTTCGCCCGTTACAGTGCCATTTGAAACATATTTCATAAACTCTGCGGCAGCCTGCTTCGTAAAAAAACTGCCGACAATTTCTTCCATTTCGGCATATGTTGAGGGGAATTCAGTAAAATGAGTGCTATGACCATAACCGTGAGGTATCGGATTGTAGGAATGTACGAATGAGTCTTCATCGTTGGAAAAAATGATATTCTGACAGACATCGCTTGGGCTTGTAAATGAGTAAAACCAACTGTAAACTTCACTCGCTCCGTCCTCTATCAAGCCGCCTAATATCCTCTGAAGCTCCAAGTCCTCGTCTGTAAAGCTAAGCGGCGTAAGCCCGCTGTTCGGGTCGGAGCTTTCGGAGCTTGAACTGTCGGGATTTACCGATGAACTGCCAGAAGTTGTCGAGGAGCTGTTTTGTAATGAAGAAGCGCTGTTTGGCACCGATGAATTTTCCGAAACTGAAGAACTTGTCGAACTGCTTAGTGTATCACTTTCCGTTGGTTCGGTATTTGTACAGGCGGTAAGTAAAAGAGTCGCTAAGATGATCGCCGAGAATTTTTTCATTGTTTTGTCCTTTCGGAAGCTTATTTTTATCGTTAATTGCTTGTTATCATTATACCATAAATTCGCAAGAATTTATGGTATAATTGCCCGATACGCGCATACGCAAACCGAAGGTTTGCGTATGCGCGAGGGCATTAAAATCAGTATAATAAAAGCATTTATGCTTTTATTATACCA
>JAFLUE010000007.1 GCA_022508945.1 Oscillospiraceae bacterium | reverse complement strand
CCGGACGGCAGCACATATGAAGACTCCTCGTCATCGGATCATACACCAAATTCGGGCAGCGGCGAAAGCTCGGCGGAAACACCGCATGAATATGATGTTGTATATTTTGACGACTTTGAGTATGATGATTTCACAGAGGACGACCTATGGCTTCAATCATTCTTGAAGGAAAACTATCCCATGGCTCTCTTTTTGTATTGTGCATTACATTATAACATTTATTATGATAACATTTATGAGCTTGAATATGAGAACAACACCGATGCCGAACACAAATATCAGTATATACTGGAATACAAAGGCATGGAGCTTCCTTACTTTATTGTGCCCAATACTTATTTCAACAATTTTGACGAATTTAATGCTCTGTACCAACAGTATTTTTTCTCAGGTTCTATTGATGATTACAGAGCATACGCGGATATTGAAAATGACCGGATCGTTCTTCGGGATTACTCTGAGCCATATGAGCCGCTGCTTATTGAAATAAACGGCAGATTGTATCATATTCCAATTGGTCCGGGTAATTCGCGCCTGCCATGTCCCGGTATGATGGCAAAGGTCATGTCAAAAACAGATGATGAGATCGTATTTTCATATTTTTTCTACATTGATGGTATAGGAAACGCAATGCCGGGAAAGGGCGTGCTGAAAAAGGAAAGCGGCGTATGGAAATTCGGTTGGGATCGTATTATTGAGCCTATAGAATTTCAAGATATCCATGAGGTTTGGGGCTTATAACTTTTACAGTTTTCATAGGCAAATCCCCAAAATGCTCACTGTTGATTTATATGTTGGTCAATGTCGAGATGCGGTGGATCAGGGATTTACTTCTGTGAAAGGAGGTCGAAATGAATGCAATTACCGTAAAAAACCTCACGAAAAAATTCAAAGAAGCGACCGTGCTTGATAATATATCGATGGATTTTGAGAAAGGAAAGGTTCACGGTCTTATCGGGCAAAACGGCTCGGGAAAAACGATGCTGATAAAATGCATCTGCGGGATAGTGCCGTACAAAATAGGCGAGATACGCGTTAATGGCAAAATAATCGGCAAAGACATCGACATTCCGACAAACATCGGCGTAATCATCGAAACGCCCGGTTTTCTGCCGAATTATTCGGGGTTTAATAACTTGAAATTACTCGCGAATATCTCAAATAAAATAGGCAAGGACGAGATCAAAAACGCGATAAAAAGCGTCGGTCTAAACCCCGACGACAAGCAGCATGTCGGGAAATATTCTCTCGATATGCGCCGACGTTTAGGGCTTGCACAGGCGATCATGGAAGATCCCGAGATGCTGATACTCGACGAGCCGATGAACGGTCTTGACAAGAACGGCGTAAAGGATATGGGGCAGTATCTGCTTGACCTGAAAGCGCAGGGCAAAACGATCCTGATAGCCTCACACAGCACGGAGGACATTGATGTGCTGTGCGATACGGTCTGCAAGATGGACAAGGGAAAGCTTGTAAAAATAAGATAAATAATTCGCGGCAGCATTTAAGCTGCCGCGTTTTTAGCACTTATTATCAATATCAAACCGCTTTTATCTGCACTGGTTTCCAAGAGACGCAGACGTGAACAACCATGGCTGTTGTTTGGGTTTAGCCTCTGCCTTATTTTTTGCTTCTCTGCATTTGACTGCTTTTTGACTGACATTTTATTAAATATCTGTGAAATTTTTAAGTTTTTACGTATTTTTCAAACTAATTTTATATAAACAAAACCCCATTTAAATCGTATTGTAACGCGGTTTAAATGGGGTTTTCGATTTGGAGCGGATAATGGGAGTCGAACCCACCACCTCAGCTTGGGAAGCTGATGTTTTACCGATAAACTATATCCGCAGAGCGATTTTTGATCCTCTGTAAGATCATTGAAATAAGCTCCCGCGAATTAACACGGGAGCATTTCAATATCAGAAACAATTTACTTTTTCTTTGCGGGAGCCTTCTTCGCCGTGTCCGCAGCAGCAGGCTTCGGCGCAGCAGCCGCCGTCGCTGTCTTAGCGGGAGCAGAAGCAGCCTTTACAGGAGCAGCAGGCTTTTCCGCGGGCTTTGCGGCAGCCTCAGCAGCCTTCGCAGGAGCAGGAGCAGCCTTCGCGGGCTTTGCTGCACAAGACTTAGACGCGCAAGCCTTCTTGGCGGGAGCTTTAGCAGCAGTCTTAGCAGGAGCCTTCTTGGAAGGAACAAGCACCTCAAGAGCCTTGAACTTAGCTTCATCACCTGCAACAACATTTACAAGCCCATCAGAGAGAGCCTTGTCAAAAGAAACCGCGCCGGAGAAAACCCTGTCGATGTTCTCGGGAGCCCCCTGGATAGCGCAGCCAAAATCATCATAATGATAAGGAGCAACGGTTATCTTGCCGTCCTTTACTTCTACGTACAAATCTTCATTATTCTCGGAAATTAAAGAAATAGTTACCGCAACAAGATCTTCAAACTTCTTTGCCTTTGCTGCAGCAGACTTTAAATAGCCCTCGATCTTTTTTGAAAGTTCTGAGTTATTCATATAATATATCCTCCTTATACTTTGTAACTACTGCTTTCTGAAAAAATTTTTGTCTTCACATTCGTTAGTATAACACATATTGCCGTCAATTTCAATAGTCATTTTTTATAAATTTAAAAAACAATTATTGGAAATTATGGATAAATAGCCTAATAAACAGCTTCATTTAACTCAATTGAGGTTGACAATCGGAAATTGACAGCCAAAGTTAAAATCACATTTATTGAATATCATTCAATCAAGAAAGACCTTCAGACCCTTGCTTTTTCCCTGGGTGCGGAGTTTTCTAAGCGCCTTTGCTTCGATCTGGCGGATCCTTTCGCGAGTCACTTTAAACTGTCTTCCGACTTCCTCGAGAGTATGCGAGCGGTCATAACCGACTCCATAACGGAACTTCAGAACCTCGCGCTCGCGCTCGGGGAGAGTGTCCAGAGCCTTGTTCAGCTCGTCCTTGAATACGGATTTCATCGCCGTATCTACCGGCGTCGGAGCGTCCTCGTCCGGTATAAAATCTCCCAAAAAGCTGTCCTCTTCTTCTCCCACCGGCGCTTCAAGCGACACCGGCTCCTGAGAGATACGCATGACCTCTCTTACCTTGTCCGATGTCATTTTAAGCTCCTCCGCGATCTCAGCCGTCGTAGGCTCGCGTCCGTTTTTATGAAGCAGCGCGTTCTGTGTTTTCTTTACGCGGGAAATTGTTTCGACCATATGCACGGGAATACGTATCGTCCTTGCCTGGTCTGCTATGGCTCTTGTTATTGCCTGTCTTATCCACCAAGTCGCATAGGTCGAAAACTTATAGCCCTTTGTATGATCGAATTTTTCGACAGCCTTTATAAGCCCGCTGTAGCCCTCCTGTATAAGATCGAGAAGCGGCATTCCGCGGCCCACATAATGCTTCGCTATACTTACCACAAGCCTCATATTCGCGACAATAAGCTTGTTTCGGGCTTCCTCGCTTCCATCCGCTATCTCTCGGGCAAGCTCTATTTCTTCCTCGGCTGTAAGAAGCGGTATGCGTCCGATCTCTCTGAGGTGGATCTTGACGGGATCGTCAAGGACCGCTCCGCTCTGATCGTTTTCATCATAGCTCAGTCCGTCTTCAAGATCATCCTCAACGATAAAATCGTCGATAAGCTTTATATTGTTTTGCTCGAGATAATCATTGAGCTTGTCTATATCCAAGTCGATCTCATCTATTAAATTATACAGCTCTTTTGCGCTGAGAGTTCCTGTTTGCTTTGCTTTTTCAACAAGCTCGCTTAAAATCTTTTCTGTATTGTTCATTTATTTTATCCTTTTTATTCTTCGGGCATATCCGTGAAAATTCTCACAGCAAATATGCCGCTTATATGTCTTATGTAAGCAGCCCTTTATTCCAAAAAATCTCTCAGCTTTCTGCTTCGAGTAGGGTGGCGGAGCTTTCTGAGCGCCTTTGTTTCGATCTGTCTTATGCGCTCGCGCGTGACCTGAAACTCCTGTCCGACTTCTTCAAGCGTTCTCGCTCTCCCGTCAATAAGTCCAAAGCGCATTATGATAACGCGTTTCTCTCTGTCCGAAAGCGTATCCAGAACATCGCTCAGCATCTGCTTAAGCATACTGTTACAAGCCTCGTCGGCAGGCGCGGGAGCGTCATCGTCGGGGATAAAATCTCCGAGGTGGCTGTCCTCTTCCTCGCCGATAGGTGTTTCGAGCGACACGGGATCCTGTGCGAGGCGGATTATCTCGCGGACCTTCTCGGTAGACATTCCGAGATACTCTGCGATCTCGTCCTCGGTAGGCTCGCTTCCGTTTTCATGCAGCAAATATGTTTCCGCTTTTTTTACTCTCGAAATCGTTTCAACCATATGGACAGGGATACGAATGGTTCTCGCCTGGTCGGCGATGGCTCTGGTTATTGCCTGTCTTATCCACCAGGTCGCGTATGTCGAAAACTTGAAGCCCTTTGTATAGTCAAACTTTTCGACAGCCTTAAGCAAGCCCACATTTCCCTCCTGGATAAGATCGAGAAACTGCATTCCCCTGCGGACGTACTTTTTCGCTATACTTACTACCAGCCGCAGATTTGCTTCCTGAAGTCTTGTTTTCGCGGTATCGTCGCCCGCCGCCATTCTCGCGGCAAGATCGATCTCCTCTTCGGTCGAAAGAAGCGGTATTCTGCCTATCTCCTTAAGATACTGCTTTACGGAGTCGTCCGCCGTAACTATATCCGCTTCGGGATTATCAAAATCTCTTTCGCCGTAATCGAAAATATTATCGATATCAAAATCCGTATCAACATCAAAGTTATCAACGATTTTTATATCCATTGACGCGATCTTGTCAAAAATACGGTTTATCTGATTCGCGTCAAAGTTAAGCTCTTCGAGAGCGTCCGTTATCTCCCTCGCAGTAAGAAAGCCCTTTTTCTTTCCCTGCTTAAAAAGCTCTTCGAGCAGATTTTCTCCTCTTAAATTTTCAGACATATCTATCAACTCTCTCCTTTTTCTTGTTTATACTGTATATAATCGCCAAGCTCCGCAAATGTACAGACGCTTTCGGAGCTGCGCTTTATCTCCGAAAGCTTCCCCGCTGCTTCGAGAAAACATTCCTCGCTGTAGGCGTAGATCGTATCGTTTGCGATTTCCGTTATTCTGCCCATTTTTTCGGGAAATTTCTCATTGAGCCACGAAATTTCGCATTCTCCATGACTTTCGCGGATCTTTTCAAGCAAAAGCCTGTATGCTTTATCTCCAAACTCCGTGACCAATCCGTCCGGAAGCCGTTCTTCGATTTTTCGGATATCATCGGGGTTGTGAAACAAATATGACAAAACCGCGTCTTCGGCGTTCTCCTTGCCTTTGAGGTCATTATATCCGCGTTCGATATCCCCGTCATATCCGCCGTATTCCTCCGCGCCATATCCCGTGTCAGCCCTCGTCTCCGCAGACTTCATTTTCGCGTACGGAGCCTTCCGCGAAACAAGGTCGTTCACACCGTCCAAAACCGATTTTTTTGAAACATTTCCAAGCTCCGCCGTTTTTTCCGCACAAAGCTCCCGAAACGCCGGATCCGCTATTTCAGACATAAACCTCACGGAGCGCCTGATAAAAACGTTTTTGTCATCGGGACTGTTCATATCAAGCCCCTCCGACAGACGCTCCATTTCAAACGCTACCGCTCCCGTTGAATTTTCAATAAGCATTTTGAACGGCTCCGCGCCATAATTCTTTATAAATTCATCGGGGTCTTTTGCTCCCGATATTTTCAGAACGCTCACCTTTTCGACCGACGTCTGCATAAAAAGCCCTATCGCCTTTGAAGTAGCCTTCTGACCCGGCGCGTCCGAATCGTAGGAAAGCACGACCTTTGTCTTTCCTCTTTTTGAAAGCAGCTCCGCCTGCTCGGAGGTTATCGCAGTTCCGAGCGAAGCCACCGCGCTGTCAAAGCCCGCCTGGTGCATGGCTATAACGTCCATATACCCCTCGCAGACTATGAAATAGTCCGCCTTGGATTTTTTCGCGTAATTCAGCGCGAACAGTGTTCTGCGCTTCTGAAAAACGGGCGTTTCGTCGGAATTGATATACTTCATTTCTTTGCCGCCGTCAATACGTCTTCCGCCAAACGCGATAACGCGCCGCTGTTCGTCAAACACGGGAAACATAACGCGGTTTCTGAATTTGTCGTAAAACTCTTTTCCGTTTCGTGTATTGATAAGCGCGGCTTCTTTAAGCTCCGCGTCGGAATATCCGAGGCTCCTCATATAATAATGAAGCTTATGATAATCATCTGCCGCATATCCGAGTCCGAACCGCCTTATGGTCTCAACCGAAAGTCCGCGCTCCGTAAAATAATCCAGACCCGCTTTTCCTTCGGGAGAAAAAAGCTGTTTGTGAAAGAAGCTGCCCGCCTGTTGATTCATCTCGTAAATGCGCTTTTTCCTCGAATATCCGTCATCATAAGACGTATAATATTCTTCCTGCGTCATTGGCGGGGGTTCATCGGGACCCGAATATTCCGCAGCTCTGTTTGCGGGTTCTGCGGAATTCGCGGGGACTGACGGACTTGCGCTGCCGGAAGCGGGGGCTGACGGATAACTTCGGCTGTAATTATTGGAGCTGTTATATTTAGCCTTCGGCTTGTATTTTCCGCCGCCGTTTCCGCGCGGAACAGTCATTCCCGCACGGCTCGACAGGATCTCCACGGCATTCATAAAGTCCGTATTTTCCGCCTGCATGACAAATTTTATGACACTTCCGTGCGCTCCGCAGCCGAAGCAGTGGAAATGGTTATCCTCTGTATAAAGATGGCAGGACGGTGTTTTTTCCGCGTGAAACGGACAACAGCATGAATAATTGTTTCCCGAGCGCCTTACGCTTATCCCGCGCTCGGCCGCGACGGAAGAAATGTCGCTGTTTCTGCATAGCTCGTCCAGAAACGCTTGAAATTCAGGTGAAATTGCCGTTTTAAACACCCCGCTCTGCCAAAGCCTCGGCGCGCGGGCGCAAAGCTTCGGCTCAGTTTCCTATATATCCGCTCTTCCAGCTTTTCGGAACACAAAGCGCCGTAAAATAATCGATGGCATACTCGTCCGTCATTCCACTGATAAAATCCGAAACCGCCGTTTCAAGACCGTCGCGCTCGGATATATCGAGATAAAGCCTCGGAAGCTTGTCCTTATTATTGAAAAAATACTTAAACAAATACTCTACTATATACGACGCCTTGTCCTTTTCCGAAACGGTTTTAGACGCGCGGTATACCTTTTCAAACATAAACTCGCGAAGCTCGTCGTGAGCCTTCTGCGTGGTAAAATCCATTTTTATTTCCGCGCCGCTGTTTTTCACAAGGCTGTTCACAAGACTCGCAATACGCGCGGATTTTGTTTTTCCGAGAACCTTTACCGGAAAATCCGGAAGCATATCCTGGGTGATGACTCCGCCGCGGACAGCGTCCTCGATATCGTGGTTTATGTAAGCAATTTTGTCACAGTAGCGAACGACCATTCCCTCGCGCGTTTCGGGAAGCTTATCTCCCGTATGTCCGCAAATTCCGTCAAGGACCTCATAAGTAAGATTAAGTCCCCTTCCGTCCTTTTCGATCTTCTCACAAACACGCCTGCCCTGAAGATTATGACGAAAGCCTCCGCTTACAAGAGTGCCGAGCATTCTCTCTCCGTCGTGACCGAACGGAGTATGCCCCAGATCATGCCCGAGAGCGATCGCCTCCGTAAGGTCCTCGTTTAAGCCGAGCGCTCTCGCGACTGTGCGGGAGATCTGGCTTACCTCGAGGGTATGGGTGAGCCGAGTGCGATAATGGTCGCCGAGAGGGACAAGAAAGACCTGCGTTTTATGCTTTAGCCTGCGAAACGAATTACAGTGGATAATTCTGTCGCGGTCACGCTGGAAGTCCGTACGCAGCTCACACGGCTTTTCATATACCGCGCGCCCCTTTGACATATCCGCCCTACAGGCAAATTCGCTTAAAATCAAATGCTCGTTCTGTTCGATCCGTTCACGAGGAAGCATACATTCAACCCCCTTCAGAGATTAGTAACCGCGGATTTCTTTCTCGGCTGTAATGTTTTGCTCGGATGTAACGTTGTATTTGACCGATGATTTAAAAAGAAATTTCAAAACCGCGCACCGCGCCTTTGGCGCGCTGCGCTATCCGGCAGCCACGGCTCAGCTGCGCTGCGCCGCGTCTGCCGATTTTTGAAATTTCGCGCTCGGCCATTTTGTGGCTTCAAACGGATAAATTAAAACCATACAGTGGTCAGACGCGAATTTATTTAGTTATACGCCGGAACAGCATTTTAGTATCTCGCGAATTTTGAAATTATTTTTAAATAAATCCGTCCGACACAACGTAGTATCAATGTGATAAATCCGCCGAAACAACATTATATCCGTGTGCAAACTCTTAATCTCTTTTGCCCGTCTGTAAATAAATACAACTTTCGACGACAAAAATCCTTTTCAAAAAGCAAAGTTCGGCGATTTATACAAATAATATCCGTATAGAACAGCTAAAAATTTACTGCCGTAAAGCCATTTTACGTATTTTTACGCAAAATTCACAAAAATATAAAATCCCGCTTGAAAATTTTTTGTAATTGTGCTATAATTTTATCGGATAATTCTACTATAAAATTCCAGTTTCAAGGAGGACTATTTCAATGGATATTCAGAAAGAATACAAGCTCTGGCTTGAAAAGGCAGTTGAGGATCCCGACCTTAAAACCGAGCTTGAGCAGATCAAGGATAAGCCCGAGGAAATAAGCGACCGCTTTTACCGCGAGCTTGAATTCGGAACCGCGGGACTTCGCGGAGTTATCGGCGCGGGTACAAACCGCATGAATGTTTATACGGTCAAAAAGGCAACTCAGGGTCTGGCGGAATACATTCTTTCGAGCGGGATTGAAAAGAGCGTAGCTATAGCATACGACAGCCGCATAAAGTCAACATATTTCGCGGAAAGCGCGGCTGAGGTCCTTGCGGCAAACGGAATTAAAGTACATATTTATAAAGAGCTTATGCCGACGCCCATGCTTTCGTGGGCGGTTCGCCACCTTAAATGCGGCGCGGGAATCGTTGTTACCGCTTCCCACAACCCCGCGAAATACAACGGCTATAAGGTTTACGGAGCGGACGGCTGTCAGATGACGTCCGAAGCGGCAGACGCGGTACTCGCGAAAATAAACAACATCGATACCTTCAGCGGCATTAAGTCCATGGACTTCAAGGCGGCTGTTGAAAGCGGAGCTGTAAGCTACATGGGTGACAGCGTTATCGACGCTTATATCGCAAAAGTCAAGGAGCAGAGCCTCCATATGGACATTGTGGCAAAGAGCGGACTTAAGGTCGTTTATTCGCCGCTCAACGGTACGGGAAACAAGCCCGTAAGAAGGATACTTTCCGAGATCGGCGTTACGAACGTTGTTGTCGTTCCCGAGCAGGAAAATCCCGACGGAAACTTCCCGACCTGCCCGTTCCCGAATCCCGAGATACGCGAGGCGCTTGCCGTAGGACTCAAGCTCTGCGACAAGGAAAAGCCCGATCTTATGCTGGCTACCGACCCCGACTGTGACCGCGTGGGGATTGCCGTTCCCGACGGCGACGGATACGAGCTGTTTACAGGAAACGAAACGGGCGCGCTTCTGCTCGAGTATGTGTGCAGAGAGCGTAAAGAGCTTGGAAGAATGCCGAAAAATCCCGTTGCGGTAAAGACGATCGTTACAAGCGACATCACAAAGGCGATTGCGAAAAAGTATGGCGTTGAACTCAGAGAAGTCCTCACAGGCTTTAAATACATCGGCGAGCAGGTAGGGCTGCTTGAAGCGGCAGGCGAGGAAGATCGCTATATCTTCGGTTTTGAGGAGAGCTACGGCTATCTTGCGGGCGGATATGTCCGCGATAAGGACGCGGTAGTTGCTTCCATGCTGATTTGCGAAATGGCGGCGTTCTACCGCTCAAAGGGGATCTCGATGATCGAAGCGAGAAAGCGCCTTTATGACGAATACGGAGTATTCCTCAACAAGGTCGAGAATTTCGGCTTTGAGGGCGAAGCGGGAATGACCAAGATGAAGGAGATCATGGCAAACCTCCGCTCTTCGTCAATAAGCAACATCGGCGGACTTAAGGTATTGGCTACGGCGGATTACAAGTCAAGCGTTCGTAAAGAAGCGGACGGCACAACAAGCGAGATCAAGCTTCCGAAATCCGATGTTATCACCTATTATCTTGAGGACGACGCAAGCATTATTATCAGACCCTCGGGTACGGAGCCGAAAATCAAGGTTTATTACACCACAAAGGCTCCCGCAAGAGATATCGCTGTGGAAATACAAAAGGAGCTGTCAGGCGAATTCACTAAAATTCTCGGAATATGAGAGTATAATTTGTACAATATAACACAAGAATATTTTAGGAAATTCCCTTGATTTTTCGGGAGAATTATGTTATAATTGTTTTTGCAGTTTATGTACAGCAAATTTTGTGAGGTGAGAAGAATGAAAGAGGGTATTCATCCCGCATACGAAGCGACAACTATCAAGTGCGCCTGCGGAAACGTAATCGAAACACGTTCCACAAAGAAGGACATAAGAGTTGAAATTTGTTCAAAGTGCCACCCTTTCTTCACGGGCAAGCAGAAGCTCGTTGACAGCGGCGGACGCGTTGACAGATTTAATAAGCGTTATAATCTCGGCAAGTAATATCGCTAAAATCGTTTTGTTTTATAAACAAGCTCACGCGCGTCGGACGATGCGCGTGAATTTGTTCTTTTAGAAGTCAGAGGTTAGAAATCGAAGCTGTACGCTGTTTCCCGTGATATTGAGGTTAAGAATGGAATATAAAACCGTTGAAGGCCGCGTCGAGGCGCGGTTTGAGGAGAAAAAATCGGAGTTCATAGGTTATCTCGCGCCCGTTGAAAATGAAGAAGAAGCGGTCGGGTTTATTGAGGAAATACGCGCTATGCACAGAAAGGCTCGTCATAACTGCTATGCGTACATTCTGAGGGACGGCGGTGCGCGCCACTCCGATGACGGTGAGCCTCAAGGAACGGCGGGAGTCCCGATCTACGAGGTTTTGCAAAAAGAGGGCTTAAGCGGGGTATGCTGTGTTGTGACACGGTATTTCGGAGGGGTTCTTCTCGGCGCGGGCGGGCTTGTGAGAGCGTACACAAAAGCCGCGGCAGACGCGGTCTTAGCGGCGAAGATAAAGGAAATGGCGCTCGCTGTTAAAACCGAAGTTTCCGTAGAATACTCACTGTACGGAAAACTCCCAAAAATATTTGAGGAATTCGGTGCGAAAACTGCCGACGAAAAGTTTGAAGACAACGTAAAGATCACGGTATATGTACGCGAGCAATTCGCAAACGACCTTGAAGCAAAGCTCGTTGACGCATGCAGCGGAAATGTAACCGTAGCCGCTGTCGGAAAAGAGTATTACGATTTCGCGTGAGGCAAATTATTAAAAGTCTTTGAAAAGTGGTTTGGGGCGCATTATGCGCCCTTCGGCGCATAATGCTGCCTTTATTCAGAAAGCTTCTCCCCAAATTATTTTACATCATATCCATAAAGGTTCCGATAAGCTTCGCGGCTTTTGCCGCGGTTTTGCGGCGAATTCGGCGGTTATCCGAAAAATATTTTACGGCGGCAAAGGTTGCTCCTCCAACGGCAAGTCCCGCGGCAGCGCCCTTGATGATGCCCGATGATTGACGCGACATAAAATCAACTCCTTTTTGAAAGTTTACGTCAATATTTTCTGCAAATTTCTCTAAAAATATGATTTCCAATTAAACGAAAAGTCGGTAAATAATGCTTGAACGCTTATCCTTCCTTGTGATCCAACGCGTTTTTTCGCATCATCTTCCGCTTTTTGTAAAAACTGCAACAGAACGGAAAGAAAAGTGGTTTATTTTTGTAGAATGATACAAATTGCAAGTTCAAGCTAAAAAACTTGCAATTTTCTATTGACAAAATTATTTTTTGCGAGTATAATGAGGTCATAGCAAGGGAGCTATGAGAGGAAAATTCCAGCGCGCTGTTTTCCTCTCATAGCTCTCTTTTTTATTAAGGCAACACCGCATAAAGACCGCCTGACGGCTTTGTACGGTATTGACTTAAACCACTTTACAAAGGAGCAGTAATTATGTTACAGCATCTTGCGGCGCTTTCTGAGGCAAGCGTTCAGGAAATTGTAGACGCCGAAATGTTTAACGTCGGCGACGGAAACGGTATATGGTTTCTTATAGGAGCAGCGCTCGTGTTCTTTATGCAGTGCGGCTTTGCGATGGTTGAAACGGGTATGACAAGAGCCAAAAACGCGGGAAACATCATAATGAAAAACCTGATGGACTTCTGCATAGGGACCGTGGTTTTCATCTTCTTGGGCTTTGGTCTTATGCTCGGGGAGGACGCGCTTTTCGGACTTGTGGGCGTTCCGACGCTCGATATTTTAGGTAATTTCAGCAACTTTGACCGCTGTGCGGAATTTGTGTTCAACCTCGTTTTCTGTGCAACAACAGCAACGATAGTTTCGGGAGCAATGGCGGAGCGCACAAAGTTTTCGACATACTGCATATACTCCGGTATCATAAGCGCGGTCATCTACCCTATCGAGGCACACTGGATATGGGGCGGAGGCTGGCTGGCGCAGATGGGATTTGTTGACTTTGCGGGTTCTACGGCAATTCACATGGTCGGCGGATTGTCGGCAATCATAGGCGCGGCAATGGTAGGTCCCCGTATCGGAAAATTCGACAAGGACGGAAAGCCCCGCGCTATTCTCGGTCACTCTATGACGCTCGGCGCTCTCGGCGTATTCATTCTCTGGTTCGGCTGGTACGGCTTCAACGGTGCGGCGGCGTCCAATGTAGAATACCTTGCGAACATCTTCCTTACCACAACGATCGCACCCTCGGTGGCTACTTGTACGACGATGATATTTACCTGGCTAAAGCACGGAAAGCCCGATGTTTCGATGTGTCTTAACGCGTCGCTGGCGGGGCTGGTAGCTATAACGGCGCCCTGCGCGGACACGGACGCTGTAGGTTCGCTTATAATAGGCATTGTTTCGGGATTTTTGGTATGCTTCGGCGTTTGGCTTCTCGATTACAAGCTCAAGATCGACGACCCGGTGGGTGCGGTCGCGGTCCATTTCTTCAACGGTATGTGGGGAACGATCGCGGTAGGTCTGTTTGCTACAGGCAACGGTCAGAACGAAATTACAGGCTTGTTCTACGGCGGCGGATTTAAACAGCTCGGCATTCAGGCTCTCGGCATGGTTTCTGTCCTCGCGTGGACGGGAGTTATGATCTCACTTACATTCCTTCTTCTCAAGAAAACGATCGGGCTTCGCGTTTCACGCCATGAAGAGGTCGTAGGACTTGACGCAACGGAACACGGTCTGCCTGCTGCTTATGCGGACTTTGTTCCCTCTATGCAGGTCGAGGTTTCGTCTTCGGGCAAGGAGAAAGAGATCGACACGCTCGAAAAGGTTGAAAAGGATGTTTCCGAGCAGTCCGTTCCCGTTGTACACAAAAAGTATGTTCCCTCTGACGGCGTAAGCATGACAAAGGTCGTTATAATCACAAAGCAGGAGCGCTTTGAGGCTTTGAAGAACGCAATGAGCAAGATCGGAATTACGGGCATGACAGTAACAAACGTCCTTGGCTGCGGAATGCAGAAAGGCTCTACGGAAATGTACCGCGGAGTTCCGCTCGAAACGCACCTGCTTCCGAAGATCAAAATGGAGATTGTTGTTTGCAAGGTGCCTGTTGAAACAGTCGTTGAAACGGCAAAAGAGGTACTGTACACCGGCAGCATCGGCGACGGAAAGATCTTTGTATACGATGTCGCTGACGTAATCAAGGTAAGAACAGGCGAAAGCGGATATGACGCTCTCCAGGACAATGAATAAGCAGACAGATCAAATTATAATTTGTGCAGAACAATGAAGTTTCCCTCGGCAACAGTCGGGACGAAATAAAGAAATAACAGAGATTTTAGGGAGAGCCTTTTCGGTTCTCCCTAAAACTCTTGATTAAAAGGGTTGATTTTTTTGCTTGTATGTGGTAAAATAATAGGGTGAATTTCATTACTTTACTTGGAAGGACAACATAATTTATGAGCGAAGAAAAGAAAGCATTTGACAGAAAAAGTATCCCCCGCCCCGAATTTCCCAAGCGCGCCATCATCACGGGCGGAATGCCTTACGGAAACAAAAAGCTTCATTTTGGGCATATAGGCGGGGTGTTTGTGTTTGCGGACGTTTACGCGCGTTTTCTGCGCGACAGAATAGGCGGGGAGAACGTGATCTTCATTTCGGGAACGGACTGCTACGGTTCGCCTATCGCCGAAAGCTACAGAAAATTATGCGAGGAAACGGGATTTAAAGGCACGATACGGGACTTTGTCGAGGAAAACCACAAGGCGCAGAAGCAGACGCTCGACGACTATATGATAAGCCTGAATGTCTTCGGAGCGTCGGGGCTTGGGAGAACCGCCGAGATCCACAATGATTATACGGACAAATTCATTCGCCGTTTGTATGAAAACGGTCATCTGAAAAAAATCAGCACAAAGCAGTTTTTTGACGAAAAGGCAGGCTGTTTTCTCAACGGCAGGCAGGTCATAGGAAAATGCCCTGTGGACGGCTGTCAGAGTGAAAAGGGCTATGCGGACGAATGCGACCTCGGACACCAGTATATGCCCGAAAGCCTTATTGACCCGAAAAGCACGCTTACCGGCGAAACGCCGGTAATGAAGGACGTGGAAAACTGGTATTTCGACTTGCCGTCATATAACGCGCTGTTAAAGGAATATTCCGAGCAGATATCAAAGCAGAAGAATGTCAGAAAGCTTGTTTCAAGCACGATCTCCGAATTTCTCGCGGATCCCGTAATCCACATCAAAAACGAGCTTATGGAAGACTACGAGAGAATCAAGGGTCAGATGCCTTCTCATGAGTTTATGGAAGAACCGAAAAAGCCCTCGTTTACGATCAAATTCAACACACTAAACGAGATGAACGACGCCTGCGGGGTATTGTCTCAGAACGGCATCCGCTATCGTACGGGAAAGACGCTCGTTCCGTTCAGACTCACGGGAAATATCGAGTGGGGAGTACCCGCGCCCGTGCTTGAGGGAGAAGACCCGCTTACGGTATGGGTTTGGCCGGAGAGCCTTTGGGCGCCGATCTCGTTTACACAAGCCGCGCTTGAAAAGCAGGGGCGCGATATGGAAGAATGGCGCGACTTCTGGTGCAGCAAGGACGCGCAGGTCTATCAGTTCATCGGCGCGGACAATATTTATTTTTACGGCGTAGCGGAAATGGGAATGTTTATGGCGCTTCAAAAGGGCGAAAACTCCGCCGATCCGCCCGACGGCGAAATGCAGCTTCCTATTTTGTGCGCGAACAATCACATTTTATTCCTCGACAAAAAGGCTTCAAGCTCGGGCGCGGTAAAGCCGCCTATGGCGGCGGATCTTCTGGATTTCTACACCGCCGAACAGCTTCGTATGCACTTCCTCGGCTTAGGTCTGGGACAGCGCAGCGTAAGCTTTATGCCCAAGCCATATAATCCGAGCGCAAAGCCCGAGGACGCAGACCCCGTAGTTAAGGACGGATTTCTGCTCTCGAATGTTTATAACCGCGTGATACGCACCTGCTTCTATACAACGCAAAAGTATTTCGGCGGAGAGATGCCCGTGGGAGAGGTCAACCCTCAGGTCATGGCTGACGCGGAGAAAGCGGTCCTCGATTACGAGCGCTTTATGTACCGTTTTGAGTTCCATCAGGCGACGTACGTTCTCGACAGCTATATCAGAAAAGCAAGCAAATATATGGCTAAGGCGCTTGGCGACGCGGACAAGAATGATGACAACGCGCTCCGCGAAAAAACGCTTGTCAATGTGTTCCATATGATAAGGACTGCGGCGGTGTTGCTTCACCCTATGGCTCCAAAAGGAACGGAAATGCTGCTCGAATATTTACAGCTCGATGAGAGCTTCTGGAGTTGGGACAGGATATTCGACACGATGTCGGACTTTACGGACGGAAAGCCGCATAAGCTCAAATTCCTCGAGCCGCGCGTCGATTTCTTCACCCGCCACCCAAGCCAGTTCGGCGACGGCACGGATGAGTAATTTTAAAGGGGACCCTTTTTTAAAAGGGTCCCCTTTAAAATTACTCCAAAAACTTTTTCGTGCCGCGCCTATCTGCGCGGGTCGTGTTTTGAGAGGAAAACTTTTTGTTTCCGAAGCGCGCATGGCGTTGCCGCAGCAGCTCCTAAAGCCAATCCAACAACCCCTCAGCAATTGTTCGGCTGAGAACACAAAAGCAATGCCCTCAAAGTTACTTTATTATGCGAAAGCTCTCCGCCGCGTCATCAAGCACCCTCATAAGCCTTGCTTCGTCCTGAGTTCCGAGATAGTCGGCGGGATAAACAAGGCAAAGACCCGCCTGACTAAATAGATCGCTCTCCCGCTCAAACGCGTAGAAATACATCATATATTTGTAATACCCGCATTTTGCTTTGAACAGAAATTTTCCCGACAGCGGACAAAGCTCTTTTGCACCCTCAAAGCTTCCGCTTTCCTTGTATTCGTCTATCGCGCAAAAAACAGTGTCGTCGTCCTGAACCGCGATATACGGAATATCGCCCTCATGTCCGTATTCATCGTTTGGAGCGTAGGTACATAAAAGCTCGATCTCAGAATGTGATTTTGCCGCTTTAAACGAGCAGTCGACCTCATACTCCAGACCGATATACTCGTCGCCGATAATATGCGTACTTCCCGAAAGCACGATAGCAGATTTTTCCTGTTTTGGGGTGTCATTTGAACCTGCGCTTTTTCCGAAAATGTTGTCCAAAAATCCCATATATTACTCCCGGCGTCGTTCTTTTATGATTCAGATCACTTGTTCATAAGCGCCTTGCCCGCATTCCATGCTTTGCCGACCTGCTCACCCGAAACGTAATAACCGCTCTGGAACTGGTCGAAAATAAGCGCGTTCAGCTTTTGCGGATCGACCTTTCCGTTTTCGGAAAGCACGGCTTCTTCCGCGGCGGTGTTTACTATTTTTCCGACAATACAGTACATATTCTCGGTTTTTACGACCTCCGCAAGCTCGCACTCCATAACGACAGGAAATTCCTCAACTATCGGCGCGTCAACAAAACCGCTCTTTACGGCTTTATATCCCGTTCTTTCAAATTTATCGGGCATCGTGTTTCCGCTTGCGATGCCGAAGAAGTCCGCGGCGTCCATATGCGCTTTGTCCGCAAGGCTTACGGTAAAGGCTTTCTTTTTCAGCAGATTCTGCGTTGTTTTATGCTCCTCGTCAATAAACAGCGCGATCTTGTCCATACCGCATATCATGCCCCAAGCCGCGTTCATAACATTCACCTTTTCGTCCTCGCCGTATGCCGCGACCATAAGCACCGGCATAGGATAGACCGCGGGGACCGCTCCGAGATCTTTCTTCATAATAACAATACCTCCTGAGAATAAAATATTTATTAGCTGCGGAAGTTCCGCAATTAAAGCTGCAGAAAATTTTTTGAGTGAAAACTTTCAGACTCCGATTCTAACCTCTTAATTCTAAACGCAAAGACCTTTTGTGCGTCCGCATACAGCTTTTCCTATTACAGCTTTATAAACTCTGCCTTTCTCGCTCTGAAAACCGTATAATACTCAAATCCCGCGTTTTTAAGAGCACACTCGGCCTTGTCGAGATCCGCGGCGACCCTTGTTCTTTCGTGAGCGTCCGAACCTACGGTTATTATTTCCCCGCCAAGCTCGCGATATCGCTCGAGGATAAACCTGTGCGGGTGTACATAGCCGAGGGTCTTAAGACCCTCGGTGTTTATTTCGATCCCCTTGCCCATTAAAACCAGCTTTTTGAGGATCTCGTCTATGATCTCACGATAGTCGATCGGGTCATACGATCTCTCCGCCGAGTATCTTACGACATAATCCAAATGCCCGTAAACATCGAAATCCGAATATGAGTTTATATTTTCAAAAATGCTTTCAAAATACCCGAGAATACCGTTTTTTGTGCCAAGCCCTTCAAAATACTCGGGATAATACGGGTCTTTTCCGTTTACAAGATGCGATGAGCCGATAATAAAATCAAAGCCTTGGTCTTTTACAAATTCCTTCAGCCTGTCCGAAAGATATCCCATTATTCCAAGCTCCACTCCGAAAAGCAGCTCGATCTTATCCGAGAATTCTTCCTTGAGCCGCAAATGCTCAGCCCTATACTCCTCAACATTCAGATCAAACTCGTTGTTCGGATAATCGATATCGTTGTGTTCGGTAAGGCAAATGGTCTTCAAGCCCTTTTCAACTGCCGATATTACCATTTCCCGCGTCGGCTCATTGCTGTCACCCGAAAAAAACGAATGTGTATGCATGTCTGCGGTGATCATTGTCATTCCTCCAAAAGCGCGAAATAGTCCCGATATTCCGCGTAGTTTGCCTTATGATTCTGCGCGAGAGCATCCGCGCTTATATCAAAATATTTTACGGTGACTTCCCCTCTCTCGTATTTTCCGTTCCTGTAGCGATAGCAATGGCTGTTCCAGCCCGCGTCTATCCAGATGACCCGCCCGTTTATTACCGCATAGTTCCACTCGTGATACGCGGGAGCTTTTTCGCCAAAGGTGAGGTTGTTGTTTACGGCGCTTCCGTGGACATTATAGACCTTTATCCCCTGAACCGCCGCAAGCGCGGAGGTCATATTTGAATAACCTCCGCAGACGCTCGATGAATTTTTCAGCATATAATCGAGCGTGATCGTTTCGGCGGGTACCCCCGCGTCAAACGCCAAGTAATCGTAGTATATATTTGCCGAGACCCATTTTGAAATAGCCCGAAGCTTGTCATAATCATTCGTAAGACCGGCGCATATCTCATTGCTGATCTTCGTTATCTCACCGAGTATCTCGGCGATTTTTGATTTGTCGGCGTTTATCGCGATATATTCCGAGACCTGATTCAGCGGCTGGCTGATCGCGTTCTTTACCGCTTTTTCGTTTGCTTCAAAAGCCTCGCCGCTCCGAACAAAGGTCACCTCACCCTTGCTCACATATATCCTCACATATATGTTATTGAAGATCGTTATGTTTCCATAACCCGTATAGCCGTCTTGAATTACCGCGTTATAGGTGAAATACCCGCCGCTCTGACGATAGGTCTCGCTGTGAGGGATATTGACGGACGGCTTAAAGCTGCTGACCGTTTTTCCGGTCAAGGTTATTTCGTTTCCCTCGCACAAAATCGTCCTTTCGTTTATCGGATCAAGAATGATCTTATATTCTCCCTCGGTCTTTTCCGAAGGTTCTTCAATGGTATTATTTGACGAAGAGCTTTCTTTGGCTGAGCTTTCTTCCGAAGAGCTGTCCGCCGAATTATCTCCGACAGAAAAGCTGCTGTCGGGAGAACTGATGTCGGGAGCGCTTTGATCGTCCGAAGAAGAATAACTGAGCTTCGGAATTGTATCATTATCCGATATCCTGCCGCATCCGGCAAGCAAAACAGCCGAAGAGAGAACTATCGCTAAAATTCGATTTTTTCGCATATATAACACCTCAATATATCATGCATCATAAACAAGCAATACCGATCTTCCGTTAAATGTGTATACAAGATCTTCGCAAAAGCCATTGCCCGTATTATCACACCGATACGCTTTATAATGAAAAAAATAAATATTGTTTGTAAATAATTCAAGGAAAACTCTTTTTGTCCTGTCGAGTTTTCCTTGAAGCTGTAATTTTTAATACCTTATGGGAGTTTCCTGTGACCATGTTCCGTCAAGAACTTTCTTCGCCGCCTCCTCATCAAGCTCCTGCCAGCGGTTTATAATGCCCTCCGCGATATATTCACAATCGCCCGTGCAGTAGCCCGGGAGATTACTCCTTCGGTAATATCCGACATTTGTTTTCTCACAGTCCTCGCTTGCGAGCAAGCCCGTCGTCGTACAGTACTGTCTTTGGATAACGGTAGAATCTGCGGAGAATTTGCTCTCAACAGTCGTATCCTCAACATCAACCATTACGTCATGCCAGATCTCCGAGCAATATCTGTGGTTTATTTTGATCTTGCGTCCGTCGTCATAGCCTACCCAAGTTGCTGTGACGTGCGTCGGAGTCAAACCCATAAACACCTTGTTCTTTTCGTCGTTTGAGGTACCCGTTTTTCCGACGACCTCAACCTTTCCGAAGTTTGTGAAGCGTCCTGAACCCGTGGGGTCTGTAACAACCGTTCTCAGCATTCGGTTCGTGACCCACGAGGTATCGCTGTCAATAGCCTGAACGCCGTAATAATCCTGCGAGAGGATAACATTTCCCCTTCCGTCAACAACGCGGCTGTAAAGCATCGGCTCGTAATAAACGCCTCTGTTTCCGAAGATCTGATACGAGGCGGCAAGCTCCATAAGCGTAACGCCTCCCGTAAGAGCGCCGAACGACATCGGCGACAGAGCGATATCGCTCTTCTCAAGAGTCGTAAAGCCGAGGTTTTGCGTAAGCTGGTTATAACAAGCCTGCGGCGTAAGCATCTGTGTAACTCTTACCGCAACGGTGTTTCTCGACAAGCGTACCGCTTCCCAAACAGGCATTAAAGCGCCCGTATTGCCCGCGTAGCCATAGTTGTCCGGCCAATAGTAGATCTTCTTCGGGTTGTCATCATCGGGTCTTGGGATCTTCTTATCCGGAATATATGTCGAATATGTGATAAGATTCTTCTGAACCGCCGTAGAATAAACCGCAATAGGCTTTATTGTCGAGCCGGGGGCGCGTATGGCCATTGTCGCGCGGTTAAAGCAGTCGTTTCCTGGCTTGTCTCCGAGTCCTCCGGCAAGCGCCAGGACGGTTCCGGTATAGTCCATGATAACACACGCCGCCTGAAGCAGGTCTTCGGATTTTGCGTTCGGATCGTAGCTTGCAACGGCGATCTTCGGATTCCTGAACTTCTCTTCGAGCGCGTTCTGCATCTCGATATCCATATTTATATACATTTTATAACCGCCGCCGTAGATCTCGTTTCTCGCAGAGGTAAAGGTAATCCCCTTAAGCTCGGCATAGTCCTCGCAAATCTGACGTATAGCCGCGTCAACATACCAGTTCTGAGTTACCTGATACTCGTTCCATTTGTATGCCTCATTATAGTTCTCATCATCTTCCGGGTCTTCATCTTCGATATCATCGGGGCTTGTCTCGAGTGAGCGCGGGTCAACATATCCGAAAGCGTCGCCGAAAACGACCTTCGCGAACTGAACCTGCTCGATCCTTGCTTCTTCATACTCCTTGAGGGTAATATAGCCCTGTTCATAAAGGTTGTAGAGCGCGGTTTCCTGACGCTCCTTACAAGCGGCAAGGTCGGAATACGGAGAACGGGTATGCGGGCTTTTGATAATTCCCGCTAAGATCGCCGCTTCCGCGATATCTATCTCGCTGACGTCCTTTCCGAAATAATACTGTGCCGCCGCAGCTACGCCGTATACGTTATTGCTGTAGGGAATTCTGTTTAAATAGCTCTCTAAAATGTCGATCTTGGTATATTTTTCCTCAAGCGACAGCGCTCTGAATATCTCGCGCAGCTTACGCTCCCACGAGATGCCGTCGTCGTCGGTGATGTTTTTGATAAGCTGCTGGGTGATCGTAGAACCGCCCTGTCCTTTTCCCGAAAGGTTCAGGACGTCCGCCGAAAGCGCGTAAACGGTTCTTCCCCAGTCTACGCCCTTATGCTCCCAGAAACGCTTATCCTCCGTCGCAACGACCGCGTATACTATATTCGGAGATATTTCCTCGTAATCTACCCAGATACGGTTTTCTCCCGAGGTAATACGCCTTACCTCTACCTCCTGGCCGTCGCTGTCATATGCGTAAATAAAGCTTACAAAATCCATCTCCGCTTCTTTCAGGTCAGCGTCAAAGCCGTTGTCCGCAAAATCGAGGATGTATACCGTCACGACCGTAACAACAATGCATACCATAATTACAAGAATAAGCAGCATAGAGGAGATAGTTGTTCCGACAATAGTCAGAGCGTTTCCGACATTTTTAAGAATCTTCTGCCTTTTCTTCGAGGCTTTTTTGGGCGACTGCTCTTCCTTTATTCTGATGTAGTGAAATTTTTTATTCATAGATTTACCTCATAATTAATGCTGTATGTTTGATTATATGAAAGTATAAATTTACAGCTATATTAATTATAACATATTTTTCTCCGAAAGGGAATACTTTTTTCTAAGTTTTTATGTGAAATTTTGATGCTGTATTTGACGAATATTTTCAAACGCACTTGAAATTACCCCATAAATATGTTAGAATTAACAAAAGGGGGAGTCGAAGTGAAGAGGATTTTGGTTATTATCGGCAAATTTTGGATCCTGATACCGCTTATTTTAGCTGCGCTTATGTTTTTTCTGCTTCCGCTTATGCCGGAGGTTACGGAATATGTGTTTTCACGCGTACTGTTCAAGGCGGTTACAGTGCCTGTCGGTTTTATAACAAGCCTGTTTCCGTTTTCGTTTACCGAGCTTCTGGTCGTTCTCGCTGTACCGCTTGTGGGACTGTTGATATTTCTTCTTGTGAGAAAGATCGGGAAATGCGAAAACAAACCCGACAGGAAAAAAGTTCTCATAAAGGCGGGAAAAGGCTTGTGCGGATTTGTTTCATTCGCGTGTCTTATGTACATGATCTGCCACGGAGCGAATTACTATCGGCTGCCGCTTGAAAAGACAATGAAGCTTGATACGTCTCCAAAAAAAGCCGAATTTCTGCTTGAAGTCTGCAAGACGCTTGCTGCTGAGGCAAATAACGCGGCTGAAGGACTTCCACAAAATCCCGACGGTTCCACAAAGCTCCCCGAAAGCCGCACAAATGAACTTAAGCGCGCGGGCAGCGGCTATGACAAGCTCGTAAAAGACTATCCGTTTTTATGGACGTCGGTTAGCAGACAGAAGCCCGTTATGCTTTCGGAAGCATGGTCATATACTCATATCACGGGGATGTATTTTCCGTTTTTTGCGGAATGTAACGTAAATATCGCTCAGCCCGATTATCTCATACCCTCGACGGCAGCTCACGAAAGCGCTCATTCGCGCGGGATAGCGTTTGAAAACGAGTGTAATTTTCTTGCCTTTCTTTCGTGCATCAACAGCGACTATCCAGAATACCGCTATTCGGGGTATATGATGGCGTTTACATACTGTTCAAACGAGCTTGACTACGAGATGTGGGTCGAAGCAAACAGCCTGCTTTCGGAGCGAATGAAAGCGGATTTCGCAGCGAACAGCAAGTACATCTACGACCACTCCTCACACGGAACGGGAACAGTAGCCGATGAGATAATAGGAACGGTAAACGAGGTCTCCCATTCCGCAAACGATGCCTTTATTACGATCCAGGGAGTCGAGGACGGCACGCGGAGCTATGGCAGAGTGACCAAGCTTATACTTGCTTATTATGCGCAGAAGCTCGCTTAAATTTTCGTCATTTTTTCAAAGCCCCGATTATTTCATCGTGGCTTGCCGCTTTGGGTTGACAATTCGGTGAAAATATGATATAATTTTCTTTGGATCAAATGAAAGGAGCAGACCAATGGACTTTGTCGAAAAAATTGCCGAAGTAAACGGCATTATAAACGATTTTGTCTGGACAAATTTAGGACTTGTTTTGCTTATAGGAGCAGGCGTAATTCTTACGATATTCACAAAATTCTTCCAAGTCACGCACATTAAAGAATGGTGGATGAAAACTATCGGAGGAATGTTTTCAAAAAAGAGCAAGGCGCGCAAAAACGAGGACGGAAAAGGCTCCGTTTCGCAGTTTCAGGCGCTTTGTACGGCTCTTGCCGCGACGATCGGAACGGGAAATATCGCGGGTGTTGCTTCGGCGATATGCGTCGGCGGACCGGGAGCGGTCTTCTGGATGTGGATAGCGGCATTTTTCGGAATGATGACAAACTTTTCCGAAAATATTCTCGGAATATACTACCGCCGGAAAAACAAAGAGGGCGAATGGAGCGGAGGCGCTATGTATTACCTTCGCGACGGCTTGGGCGGATATAAGCACTGTAAATATGTAGGAAGAGTTTTGGCGGGAATGTTTGCAGTATTTGCGGTGTTGGCGTCGTTCGGCATCGGAAATATGGGTCAGATAAACAAAATTGTTATAAATCTCGACTCGGCGATACTCAAAAACATTGATCTTGGATATGCTTTCGCCGATGTAAAGTGGACTTCGGTCATTGTCGGAATTATTCTGATGATCTTGGCGGGACTTATCATTCTCGGCGGACTTACGAGAATTGCCTCATTTGCCGAAAAAGTTGTTCCGTTTATGGCGGTAGCGTATATTTTGGGCTGTTTAATTGTTATATGTATACATATAACCTCTGTCGGCGAAATGTTTGCGGCTATCTTCAGATTCGCATTTACAACGCCCGCGGTAGTCGGCGGCGGCGTGGGTATCGCCATGAAAACAATTATCCAGGGCTTTAAGCGCGGCGTTTTCTCAAACGAGGCGGGCTTGGGTTCTTCGGTTATGGTTCATTCCGCGTCAAATGTAAGAGAACCCGTAAGACAGGGAATGTGGGGTATCTTTGAGGTGTTTGCGGACACGTTTGTCGTATGCACAATGACGGCGCTCGTAGTTATGTCAAGCGGAAGGATCGACCTGTCAACAGGCGCTGTCGCGGAGGGAACAGATGACGCGACGCTTGTCGCGGATTCCTTCGCGAATGTTTTCGGTCCGTTCGGAAGCATTTTCGTATCCGTGGCGCTCTTGCTGTTCGCTTTTACAACGGTCGTCGGCTGGTCGCATTACGGAGCTAAGTCGTTTGAGTATTTGTTCGGAGTTAAGGCGGCAAAGGGCTATAAGGTTTTCTTTGTGCTGATGATAATTTCCGGAGCAATTATGACCTCGTCGCTCGCCTGGGATATCTCTGATACATTCAACGCCCTTATGATGGTTCCGAACCTTATCGGCGTCATATCGCTGCTGCCTGTGGTCATGAAGATTACGAAAAACTATGTTGACCGCCGAATAAAGCACGAAAATGTTGAGCCGGTGCTTTCCTTTGATAAGACGATTCAGGCAGAACATAAAAAGGACGTGGCGCTTGAGATCAAAGAGGAAAACATGAATTAAGTTTTGAATATTTTTCTGAGGGAAAACTTTCTGAGGGAAGTTTTCCCTCAGGCTACTTTTCAAAGACTTTCGGTAATGCTGCGGTATCTTTTAGTGGTTCGGATTCGGTTATTGACTTTTGTATGCATTGGTGATATAATTGTGATATAATCCTATTTATGCTTCGCAAAATTACAGCGCACACATTCTGCAAAGCAAAATACTGCGCTGCCGCGCCTTTGGCGCTTGAATTTGTGATATAATAAAATTTCCGAAAACCGCTGTCGCGGTTTTGCTGTGCCATTCGGCACTGTCGGCTTACGCCGAACGGCAATTTTATTGAATCATCAAATTATTTTGCTTCGCAAAATTACATTGCACACATTTCGCGGTGCAAAATGCTGCGCTGCCGCGCCTTTGGCGCTTGAATTTGTGATATAATGAAATATCAGAGAATAGAATATTGCTGTATAGTAAGGGGGAAATTTTATGTGCGGAATTGTTGGTTATTTGGGAAAACGCGACTGTACAGAGGTCCTTATGGAAGGACTTGAGAAGCTTGAATACAGAGGCTATGACAGCGCCGGGATCGCCGTATTTGAAAACGGCTCGATAAAAACCGTAAAGACACGCGGAAAGCTTAAATGTATGCGGGAAAAGCTTTCAAATGAGGGGAGTCCGCGGGGTTTGTGCGGCATAGGTCATACTCGCTGGGCTACTCACGGCGAACCCTCCGACGTAAACTCCCACCCGCATTCAAATGGCAGAGTAACCATTGTACATAACGGCATTATTGAGAACTACGCGGAGCTTAAAGCGTTTTTGAGTGAAAAGGGTTATTCGTTTGTCAGCCAGACAGACAGCGAGGTTGCGGCTTGCTTGCTGGACTATTACTATTCCGAGCGCAACCCGCTAAAGGCTATAACCGAAACAATGAAAGAGCTTAAGGGAAGCTTTGCGCTTGGGATATTGTTTAAGGACTTTCCGGACAGGGTCTACGCTGTCAGAAAGCAAAGTCCGCTTATTGTCGGAGAGGGCGACGGGGAGTATTTTATAGCAAGTGACATTCCCGCATTTCTGAAATATACAAAAAAGTATGTTCTGCTTGAGGACAGCGAGATCGTTTGTATGAAAGAAAGCGGAACAAGCTATTTTGACGCTCACGGAATGTCTATCGTAAAGGAAGCGCAGGTTGCGGAGTGGGATATTGAACAGGCGCAGAAATGCGGCTTTCCCCATTTCATGCTGAAGGAGATACACGAACAGCCGAATGTTGTACAAAAAACTCTTGAGGATATCGTAAAGGACGGCGTTCCGGATTTTTCGTCCTGCGGTATATCCGACGAGCTTTTAAATGGAGTGAACCGCGTCTTTATCGTTGCCTGCGGAACGGCAATGCACGCGGGAATAGTAGCAAGATATGCCATCGAAAAGCTTGCAAGGATTCCCGTAACAGTCGAGGTCGCAAGTGAGTTTCGCTATATGGAGCCTATCGTCGGCGAGGGGGATCTTGTTATCCTTATTTCACAAAGCGGAGAGACAGCCGATACAAAAGCGGGTCTTGAGCTTGCAAAAGAAAAAGGCGCGAAAACGCTCGCGGTTGTAAACGTCAAATACTCGGCGATCGCCCGCGCGGCGGATATGTGTATTCATACGCTTGCTGGACCGGAGATTGCTGTTGCGAGTACAAAGGCATATATGGTTCAGATCACGGTTATGTATCTGCTTGCGTTCAGGTTCGCTTTCGCAAGGGGAAAAATCTCTCTCGATGATTTGCGAAAGCTCACGCTTGATATCCTGGCAGCGCCAAAGGCAATTACGGATGTTATTGAAAGAAGCGGCGAGTGTCAGTTTATCGCGTCGCGTCTCGTCAATGTTGAAAAGCTTTTCTTTATTGGACGCGGATTTGACTATGCTTTGTCGCTTGAGGGTTCACTAAAGCTTAAGGAGATCACCTACATTCACAGCGAGGCTTATGCCGCGGGAGAGCTTAAGCATGGCACGATCTCGCTTATTGAGGATAATATCCCTGTGGTAACCGTTGCGACGCAGGAGAATGTTATTGCAAAAACGATAAGCAACATGGAGGAGGTCAAGGCGCGCGGCGCGTTTATTATTGCGCTTTGCCGAAAAGCAACCGAATTTGCGGACAACACTGTCGATCTGCGCTTTGATGTTGACACGCTTCTGCCGGATATGCTCGTTCCTTTGCCGACGGTCTGCGCGCTGCAGCTTATCGCATACTATACGAGTGTTCTTCGTGGTAATGACCCCGATAAGCCCCGAAATCTCGCTAAGTCGGTTACGACCGAATAATTAATTACCAAAGGGAACTTAATTGATGAGTTCCCTTTTTTATTGTGGTATAAAAAACCGCGCCCCTTTCGGAGCGCGGTAGTTTATTTTGCTTTAGTGGATTTTTGCTTATTTGCTGCTTCTGCGCTTCTTAGTGAAGAGAACGATAGCAGCCGCCGCGGAAACTGCAAGTACCGCAACTACGATTTCAACGCCAAATCCTGTAGGAGGAGCGGTTTCAGCGGGCTTAGTTGTGCTGCCGCTGCCGCTTCCGCTTCCGGATCCGGAGTCTCCGCCATTACCGGAAGAAGGATTCTCGGGATCAGGCTCAACCGCAGATCCGCTGGTTAATACGTAATTGGGATCAGACGCGTAGTCATAGGTTGTATAGTTGCCGTCAAGAGCTTTGAATATCGATGTAAGAGCCTGGGGAGCTTTATCGCTAAGTGCGAGGAAGCCCTTGAGATCGATCTTGCCGTCTGCTGAACGCTCATATCCGTTGAAATCGAGATCCTTGAACATATCTGCAGAAAGCGTTTCGCCATTGCTGTTGCCCTTGCTCCAGTAGTAGTTGATCACACTTTCAAGTACGCTGAGCGTCTGTCCGTTCTTAGGATCAACCTTATCGTTAACGCCTGTTGCTCTTGCCTTTTCAAACCTAAAGGATACCAGACCGTCAACCACATATGCTGTCGGATCTGCATAGCTTGAGGTTGTTTCAAGACGAATATTATAGTTGCCGTTGTTATACGACGTGCATCTGTAAACCTGAATGTTGGGGCTGGAGTTGCAGTCGATACCGTTATTATCGTTGTTAAACGCAACGGAATCATAGATCTTGTGTTCGCCGGGGATACCTGAACCGCCCATCTTGAAGCCGTTTCCATCACCAACTAATGAACCGTCAAGATTCTTACCGTTGTTATAAGCGATACAGTTTCTAATTGTAACAGCACCGATCGGACCGGAAGATTCTTTTGCAAAGAGATCCCAACCGTCGTCGCTGTTGTTATAAGCTACACAGCCGTCAAATACGTTGCCTTCGCCAACGGTGAGCTTAGCTGCAAATCCATCAGCGTTTCCGCCGCCGGTTATAGCGTCGGCGTTGTCATAAGATGTGCAGTTGAGGATAAGGTTGTAAGAAGGCCAAAGTGACCTCGGGTCGTTGCTGTTGTTTTTCGCGTGAATATATATACCGGTATCCTCGTTCGAGTATGCGTTTATGAGTTCAAATGTGCTGTGGTTTCCTGCTACTACGAGACCGGCCTTGACAGAATTTGTAACATCAAAGCCATAGAAATACCAGTAATCTCCCGCAGCAGTCATTGTAGATATTCCCTGCAGATCAAACACAGGACGTGATTTTGCGTCGGGGTCTGAGATCATTCTGATGGGATTCTCGGATGTACCGTTCATTCCGCGGTCGATCAAGAGGTTCTTGGTAAGGTTGTATCTGCCTTCCATAAGAATAATGGTCTGACCGGGCTTTGCAATATTTACCGCTGTGTAAACATCGAAGGGATCGTCCTTAGTACCGCTGCCGCTGCTTGAGCCGGAAGGAGAAACATAAAGGTTCTTCTGATCTTTAGCAACGTCATCAAGTCTAACCATTATTGTCTTAGTTACATCAGCTGTAGATGTAAGCTTAGTGAACTCGTCAAACGATGCCTGCTCTTCGTCGGGAGTAAAGATGATTTCGATCTTGTTGTTTCCGACAACGATCGCGAATTCTATAGAAACATAGTTAATTGAACCGTCAAGAACAACATCCTCAGCTACGGTCGTCGAGTTGGAGATTACCTTAACCTTACCGGAAACGTTGCTCTTGAGGAGAAGAGTATACTTAGTCGAGTTTGCCGATGTAGCAGAACCAACCGATACTGTAGGAGTGATCTCCGTGATGGGCTTAGCCTCTGCGGGAGCGTCCTTCTCGGGAGCGATCGTGGTGAGAGTTACATCGGAGAATGTAGCTGTAACCTCTCTTGCTGCTGTGAAGCCGACATAAACGAAATCGGAATCGAGCACGTCAAGCGCCTTGGGATCATAGTACTTCTGAGTTTTTACAAGCTCTCCGTCTACAGTGTAGTAAGAGAGGAAATAACCTGTGTTATTTCTCTGAAGCTCTAAGATCATTTCATCGATCTCTGCTATAACGTTTTTGCCGGGATTCGGGTCTCCGCCGATTGTGCAGTAAGTTCCGCTGTCATAACCCTTATCCGCCGCTATAGTCTCGAGAGTAGCATTTTCGAGCAGCATATTTGACTTATCGCTTGCGGTTGCGCCGGTCTTTGCGTTTGTACCAAGACCGATCTGCATGTTATACGAGTCGGCGGATGTGTCGAAAACAACGCCTCTGTTCTCGTCATAGTAGTACTTGAGCTGCTGTGCGCCTACTCTGTACAGGTTTGTTGTGTGCTTATAGCTCGAATCGAAAGGTGTCTCGGGAAGGCTGTCCATAGCCATAATGCCGGCGCCCTCCTGAGAGATGTTAAGTTTTCTTTCGTCAATTTTCATCTTAGCTCTGAGAGTAAAATTGACATTTGTGGGGATTGCTGTATAATAGAACGAAACTCCCTCGCCGCCGGGCTCCTGATACAGGAACTTGCCGCCGCCGCCTTTAGCGACAACAGTTACCTTTCCGTCTTCGTTAAGTTCGCCCTCATAATAGTTTTTAGTCTTGCTTGTGGAAGTACCGAACCACATAAAGCTCCATGTCTGCTGAGCTTGCTCTGCAACAGTAGCGGTCTTAGCGTCGGAAGCCTTTTCTGCCGGTACACCATCGCGAACAGCCTTTACAGTAAATGAGTATGTCTGACCTACGGTAAGACCCGTAACCATAAACTTGGTCTCGGTCGCAGTGCCTACCTCTTCGCCATCGCAGTAAATGATGTAGCTTGTAGCTTCCTTAACCGCGCTCCATTCTAACTCAACAGAACCGTTACCCTTGCTGGTAGCGCTCGAGATAGTGGGCTTGTCGAGAGGAAGCAGGAAAGTAAATTCTTTTTCTGCGCTCTCCTTGACGTCTGTTTCGTCTTTACGGGACAGAACAGCCTTAAACTTGTATGTACCCGAATTCTTAGCCGAAGAAAATTCAAGAGTATAATTTCCTTTATCTTTGACTGTGCTGGCTGCTGAGTCGAGCTCATTTCCGTTTGCATCGGTCATAACGACAGCTATCTTGTCGCCGCCGTTGTTACCAACATCAGCGGTTACGGGAACTTTGATCGTGCCTCCGTCCTGTGTAATCTCGCCGATCGTGGGAGCTGCTACTTGGCTCCACTCGGGACGTGTCGGTGCTTCGGGAAGCTTGCCCTCGGTAACAACTATTTTAGTAAAATAAATTGTTCCGTCAGGACCGCCGATGCAATATGTGTTGCCGGCTTCTATTTCAAACTCGTCATATTTGGTTGACTTTCCTGCTGTTTTGAAATAAGCATCTGTTATCGCGGTAGCTGCTGCGCCATCAAGTTTGTACACTTGAAGACCTCTTTCAGCGCTACCGTCATTGCCCCACCAAATCTTTAAAATACCGCTGTCGCCCGCGGTAAACTGGATAGTCCTTGTAGGCGCACTGCTTGTACCGCCGTTAAAATCTATCCATTTTGTACTGGTATAACCATCTTCGTAGCTAACATTTTTGCCGTCTAAAACTCTACCCTTTTCGCCCCAGTTAACGGTGAAATATTTACCGTCTTCTGTTGCAGTACCTTCCTGTGTTGAACCGGAAGTAGAGGCAATAGTCTCCAAGTCTTTAGCTTCGAGAGTGTAATCCTTAGTTTCAACGGGCGTATCAGTCCCAGCCGCGCTTTCAGTTACTTCAACTTTAAATAAATAGCAAGTATTATATCCACAACCTATTCTATATGTTCCCGCGGCATCAAGCTCGTATGTGGAAATATAGGTTTTGTCCTTGGTTGTGTCTGCCTTGTTTTTGTTTTCGGTAGTGTCTAAAGCAACATTAATATCATCGCTATAAATAAAATCCTTTGTGTCTGCGTTATAAAGCGCAACATATCTTCCGTCGCTCGTACCGCACTGCCACCATACCGTTACGGAAGCTTTACCACTTGTAGTAAATTCAATAACTCTTTTGCGTCCGGAAAATTGAGAGTCGCTTGTTGCACCTCCAAAGTCCAAACGCTTAGTCGACGTATATCCGCCTTCAAATCCTGTTGCATTTTCTACAACCTGTGCGTTTGAATCTCCATAACAAACGGTAAAATATTCGTCAGTACCCGCCGATTCTGTCTTACCGTTTTTGGCACCTTTCGCCACCAACTCCAAATCGCCTACGTCAAAAACATACTTACTCGAGTCTGCCCCTTCAGCACTCGCGCGCATAGCTAACGGGCTGAACGACACGCACGTCATTAGCATAATGAGCGCCAAAGCCAACGAGACAAACCTGTTTGTGCTTTTGGTTTTCATAAAATCCTCCTTCTCATTTTTGTTTTCAAAAGGGTACAACTATCCCTAATCGAAAACTATTTCATCTTTAATGATACCCTAAAATCGCCGTTTTGTCAAGGGATTTCCTCAAAAATAACCGCCGATTTTTCAATGCGATTTTTGTGCAATTGTACAAAAATATATGTAAATATTTGTTTTTTTCGTTAGAAAGACCCACGGTTTTTAAACCGCGGGTCTTGTTTTTATTCGCTTATTCAGCTCTGCCAAATGGCATTATTTTGCTTTTCTTCTCTTTCTTATAATAATGAAGAGAGCTGCCGCCGCGCTGATAAGTCCTGCCGCGATAGGCGTGATAAGCATCATTGCGATATCGCCTGTCGAGGGGTTAGATGCCGGAGGCGTGGTTGATGACGAGCCGGAGGAAGGTGTGCTTGACGGATCATCATCGGGCGTAGACGGACCTGAAGGATCGTCGGGTTCGGTAGGTTCGGAAGGTTCGGGAGTCACTGAGCCTTTGACTTCGGTCGTCAGGAGGTAATGGCTGAAATGGGTCGTCGTAAATTCAACAAGACCATTTTCAGTGTCAACAGCAACATCATTCATCGGGGTGTATTTATTGTTGTCGTCAACGTAGTAAACGTATACATCCGCACCTTTGAATGAAGCGGGCAAAGGCAGTCTTACGGTGACAGTGCCGTTGATGTGTATCTCAACACCGCCCACAACGAATTTGAGGTCGTAAAGGACTTCATTGTCGCTTGATGTAAGCACTTGTGCCTTGAACTCAACATCATCGGGGTCTACGCCCTCGGGAAGCGCGTCTGTCGAAAGCTCTGCTTTAACGCCCTCGGCTTCGCGCTCGATGATCTCGGGAGCATCAGGCTCTTCGGGATCTTCTGGATCATCGCTTTCAGTCTCGAGAAGAAGACTTCTCGCCTGAAGCTCGCTTGCCCAGTTGCCGAGGAACAGCGCTATTGTAATGTTTTCGCCGTCAATGACAGGCTCTGTCAGGAACGTAGTCCAGTCAGCTCTGCTTGCGGAATTATCCTCGCCGCTTTTCTCGATCGTGCCATATTCATACATTTTCGAGGAGCGCGCTTTCAGAGAATCTTTCCAGCCCGCCGGATCAATAAGAGACTTTCCGTTCGCAGCCGGGTAATCCGTGGTTTCTACGGTCGTTTTGTAGAATACGACCTCGGAGGTGTCTGCCGACCAAGGACGACCGAAGAAGCCGGGCTTCGAGAGTGTTTTGGAAGCTGTATCAACGCCGGGTGTGGTAGAAGTTACCGTACATTCATACATAAGATAGCCTCTGCCGGTCTTCTGCTGTGCGGCGGTGATATAAGCCTGGTCGGAGGAGGTCGAATCGTCTGTGTTCATAACGAGATTGCACTTGTAGAACACAGCGGTCATGGGACCGAAGATAAAGTCAACCGCGCCGAGAATATCACACTTGTGGAAAGCGACCTTGATGTCCGTGCCGCCGTAGAGGGTATCCTGTCTGCCGACAAACTTGCAGTTTACAAATAACGCTTCATCGCCTACGATAGCCATTGCCGCGGCTCTTTCCACATAGCTTCTGTTCTGAACGCTTGTGTCGCCGTAAGTCGTGGGACGTGCGCCGATATTGGGAGTACCGCCCTTATGAACAACGATATCATCGGCTTCCTTCTTGGAGATGTACTGGTTGAAGGAGTTTTCGAATACGATTCCGTTTGCCTCAAAGCCGCTTGCCTTTACAACTACCGTTGCGTTCCAGTAGCAGCCGTTTGTTGTTCCTTCGGGATTTACGGTCGTGTATTCACCGTTTGCCTTGTTAGCCTTGAGAACATCCTCGTTCCACTTGCAGTCTGTTCCCATGCTGTAGTAGTTATAGCCGAAGCCATAGTAGGATGTGATTCTTACAACATTGTCGCAGATATCAACGCCGTTGTTTTTGAGCTGGAGGCTCGAGTTCTTGCCCGCGGCGTTTACGAGCGAAACGTTCGGAACATTGATAACGAGCATTTCCTCATAGTTTCCGGGGTCAATTACGATCTCAACTCTCTCGTTGTTGGGTCTGTCCATCTTAGCCACAGCCGCGAGAGCTTCGTTTATTGTCTGATAATCCTTATCGGGGCCTACGGTTACCTTGTCCTTGAATCCCGTGGATTCGGAGACTGCGATACTGTTGAAGTATGTCTGCTCCGTAACCGATATGGTAAGATAACCGGTCTCTTCAGCAACCACGCGTGCTTCATCGGTCTTGCTGGTGCTGCCTTTACTGTTTACGGTAGTGAAGGATTTGCCGTTGATGGTGAAAGTTCCCGAATTGCAGAAGGTAGCAGTCACCATCTGTCCCTTTGTTACGGGGACCTTGACCTCGCCGTTTGCCGCTACACGAAGATAAACACCATGCTCATAAGCGTTCTTGACCGCAAGTCCGAGATAATAGTCGTTGTCGGTATCCATTCCGGGCTTTCCGTTGTACTTAGAGAAATCCCATACGCTTATTGCCTCAAATTCGATCTCCTTTGATACCGCCGCGCCGTTTACTGTGAGGTTTGCGGTGGGCTTCTGAGCTACGGGAACTATACCCGTGTTCTTTACAACTACGGAATACTGTCCGTCTCTGAGCTTGATAGTGTCAGACAGACCAAACGTATATTCATTTCCGTCCTCGGTATGTGTAAAGATGATAATTGCCTTCCCCTTCGCTTCATCGGGAAGATTGCTGCTTATCGTTATGTCATAAACGGGCTTTGCTTTGAAAGTAATTTTCTTGTCGGTAATGTCGCCATCCGCTTTTATTGTCGCTTCTTCAAGAGCGTAGTCGTTTACGCCGCTTGCGATCATGTCATAAGTAACGCCTATCGCGAGCTGAAGAGTAAACGAGCCGTCCGGCTCGATCTTGATCTCGGGAACGAAGATCGAGCTTTCGTCTTGGCTTACGAATTCAAGCTCTAAGTCCGAGAGCTTATCGCCAAGTCCGATGATATTGCCCGTAACATTCGCAAGGGCAACCTTCGAGATCGTGATATTATGAGTTTCTCCGCTGCTTCCCTTAGCAATATCAAGCGTATCGCCGCTCGAAACAATATAGCCGTTCGCGTCCACAAGCGCAACGTCATAAACGTAGTTGTCGTAGAGAGTAACACTGTACGAACCGTTTTCAACAGCCGCCTCTGTTACCGCGCCGGATTTTTGGTTTGTAAAGCTGATCTTATAGTCGCTTCCGATATCGCTCGGAGCCGTTACGGTTCCGCTTACGTCAACGGGGTTGGTGTGTTCTCTTTCAAGTCTGTAAACTACGAGCTTTTGACTACCAATTGCATAAATTTTATACTTACCGTATTCGGTAGCATAGAACGTAAGCTTAACGCCGTCTGCGTTGCTCACACCACTCTTAGTTTCTCCGCTCGGGGGAGCGAATTCAATCGTAGGTGTGTCTCCCGCATTGTTAGCACCCGCGTAAACGGTAAGAATATCGCCCGCATAAAGCACGATCTCAATATAAACATCGGGTGAACCGCTGTTTGAGAAAACAGCTCCGGGGAGAGATGTTCCCTCGATCGTAACGTTACTCTTTGTTTCGTATCTTGTAAGATTTGTATTAGAGGTCTTTATTCTGTGCCTGCCATCATTTTTTCCGTCAACAAAACGGAAATCCTTTGCCTCAACAGTGCCGAACACATGAGTAGTAGTATTCTTATCCTGAGAACCGACTATAGTGGTTTCCGGATACCAGCTGTTGATGACAGCCTCTGTCAGCAAATTGTTGTATTTCGACTCATCAAGCTTCGCCGCGCCGAAATCCCAAACGTCTGTCTTGTTAGGCTCGTCGGGTCTGACTTCGGGCTTGGATTCTTCCTCCTCAAGCGGCTCGGCAGTAATGTAAGGAATGTAGATGCTCAAATCAACAAACGTAATTTCAAGAGTCGTTGCCTCACCTTTGTAGGTAAAGGTCATCGCGCCGCTGCAGCCGTTGACCGTAGTTGACGCGGTATCCTTGTAGCTTCCGTTCTTGTCCTTAACTGTAAGTGTAGTCGGGTTGGAGTAGCCGCAGTCGCCTATAGTGAGCTTTGTTGAACCCGCGACCTTTATTTCAATAGAGTTTTGCGGTTTAAATTCAATACCGTGACCACCGCCGTTATATCTGTATGCACTGCCGCCTGTCTTAACAGTCAGCAGTCCGTCCTTCGATGTAACCTCGGATTTTCCTTCGGTATCTTTCGGAATAGCCGGATCTGCGTCGAAATCCCAAGTATAAGTCTTGCCTGCCTCGGGCACAGCTTCGGGCGCGATAGAAATGTAAGGAACGTAGATATAGCTGCCGGTAAATCCAATGGTAAGAGTTGTAGCACCGCCTGTGTATGTGTACACCAATGAACTACCATTGTGATAACAACCGTTGTTAGTGTCCTTTTCGACGTTGTATTTTCCGTCCGAGCTCTTAACCGTAAGTTTACATGATGTACTATTGTTAGAGTATTGGCAATCGCCAATAGTAAGATTTGTCGGACCGGAAACCTCGATTTCGATGGTAACACCTGAATTAAGCACAATGCCATGTGAAGAGTCTTTGTAATAATAACTCGAACCATTCGGCTTAATTGTCAAACTGCCATCATTGGTTTCAGTTGTTTTGGGGTTTTCCTGAGCCTCTGTAACGAGTATGCCCTTTGCGAAATCCCATTCTTCTCCGTTATCGGTAACTTCTGCCCGGACTTTAGGCAGAACAAAGCCGCTCGGAATAATTGCGGTTATCGCCAGAGCCATTATACAAAGCCAGACAATAACCTTTGTTGCTTTTGTTCTCAAAAGCATAAAATAACCTCCCTCTCATTAAAATAAATTTAGTGAAGTATAAACTTCCCCACTATAATTTTATTGTAATATTTTCACTTTATAAAGTCAATAGTTTTTACTCTGTTTTGTGTAAAGTTGTTACTTTTTCACGCGACATTTGGTGAAACTTAACAATCGAATCATATAAAATCCCCTCGCCCGCCAACCATTAACCGCGTATAGGCAGTGCAACAACCCCGCGCGATTTTTTCGGCAAGAACAACATTATAAGCACTAAAAACAACGCAATAGTCAAGCGCGAAATTTCCAAAATAATCGACGGGTATAAGCAGCGCTCATACCCGTCGATTTGATAGCGCAGCGCGCCGAAGGCTCGCTGTGAGGTTTGCGAATTGCCAATTCAAATAAAAACCAACAAAAAAGATTTTTCGACAAGAACAACAATTATAGACACTTACGCAATTCGCAAAAACAAGCAGCGTCTGAA
>JAFLUE010000069.1 GCA_022508945.1 Oscillospiraceae bacterium | reverse complement strand
TTTTGAAATTTCGCAATGCTCTATTATGTAGTTCTGAACTTTTTCTACAAGCTAAGCTCTCCGTTCTCGGAGAGCTTTCAAATTATTTATTACTTTTTCTTTTTTGTAAAAACCAGAACCAATACCACCGCGAGCGCAATTGCCGCGACCGCGATCAATACTCCTATACCGTCAAGACCCGTTGCGGGAGCTTTCTCGTAAAGCTCGTTAAGCCCTGTTAATTCCATAAAACTCCTCCTTTAACCGGCGCCGTTTCCCACTACTATCCCTTTGACGCACTCCTCCGTGGCAATGCTTACACTTTTCGCTGCTTCCTCAATGGCAGAGGAATTTTCGGTTTTCCATTCAAAAAACGCAGTTATAAATCCGCCTACCGCAAACGACGCGGCAAACCTTGCCTTTTCAAACGAAATATTGCCAGCGCTTTTAACTATTTTTTGAGCAAACTCGTCTATTATTTCACGAATGCGTTCAACAAACGCGCCCTGAAGATCCAGCTTCAAACGGCGGAAGCAATAGTCGAAATCATCGGAAACTATATCGTTAAGCTTTACAAAAACATCGTATGCACATTCGCGCAGATTGTTGTCATGAAAATTAAGTGCAATACCCCTTATTCCATCAACAAGCTCTTCCTCGACCTCCTCAACAATATCGGTTATGCCCGCATAATGCGTATAGAAGGTTCTTCTGTTTACGCCCGCCTTTCGGGCAAGCTCGCTTACAGTAACGCTTGAAATATCTTTTGTTTCGGTAATCTCAAACAGAGCCGATCTGATCGCTTTTTTTGTTCGTACAACTCTCCTGTCAACTCCGCTGTGAGCTTTGCTGTAAGACATAAAAGTCACCGTCCCCTTAAATTGCAGTAAATCAATTCACGTTACATTTTATCACATTTTATAGTATTAGTCAAGGACTTTCGTGAATTTTCGTCAATATTCACAAAAATTCTTGCCGATAAATTAATCAACTCACATTTAATGAAAGTATTTCTGAGGTAAAACACTGCTTAATTATAGTATATAATTTCCATCTTCGGGGATATCTTTTGGGCTGATCCAATGTATCTTATCGGTTAAATTTCCATTAGCAATAAAATCCTCTATCCCACTCCAAGCAAGCTCGGCAGGAACAAATAATCCCCTTGAAACATACAGACCGTCGCCCCAGACGTCTACTACTTCATTAAGACATTCACTGTCAAATAACGAAAGATATTCCCTTGAATCATAACTTATTCCGATATAAACGCCGAACTCCTTAACAGCACAAATACAAAGTACCGCATTCACTAAATTATCAGCTTTTATATAACCGACACAATCGGGAAAATTGCCATCATTAAAAATTACTCTTTTAAGCATATCAATATTTTCCGCATCACCCCGGATCTTATTATAACCGTTTTCGGTTGTATCAATGTCATAATGTATCATCATTCTTTCCTCCAAAAAATCCGATTTATCATTTTTACAAACATGAATATAAAGATAGCTCGGATCATTCGGACCGAAGCTTTGCGGAATATTCGTTTATGACCGCAAGAAATTTCTTTCCATAGCGCTCCGCTTTTCGCGCGCCTACCCCCGAGACCTGCAAAAACTCATCGTGATTTTTCGGAAGTATCGAACACATATCCCACAGCGACGCGTCCGAAAAAACGACATACGGCGGAACTCCAAGCACGGCGGCGGTTTTCTTGCGAAGCTCGCGAAGCTGTTCAAAAAGCTCCTTGTTTTCCGCCTGCGGCTGCTTTTTCTTCTGTTTTTTCTCGCTTTTCTCAAACCGCATTATAAGCGAGCTTTTGCTCTTTATAAACTCATCGGCCTTAGGCGTCAGAACACAGCGTTTTTCATCTCCAAAAAGCTCGATATACTCCTCTTTTACAAGATGCTCCGCTATCTGACAGGCTCTGTGGAGTGTGGTTTCTTTCATGATACCGTAGGTTGAAAGCGATTGATAGTTGTTTGCAAGGATCGCGCTGTCGGTGCTGCCTATGAGAATGGAACATATCACGGCAATGTTTTCGGACTTGTGACGCTGTTTCAGGCGGAAAATGCATGACAGTATCTTCTGCGCTTCGACCGTTACGTCCGCGACCTCACAATTACCCGCGCAATTTCCGCAGTTCCCACAGCTATCTGCTGTCCTTTCCCCGAAATACCGAAGTATCTCCCCGCGAAGACAGCCGCTCGTTTCACAGTAAGCCAGCATTCTTTTTAGGCGGATATGATCGCGCTTTTTAAGCTCGTTCTGTTCCTTCAAAGAAAGCTCTGCGTCCTCATGCGAACGTTCGATCATATATTTCGCGATAACGATGTCGCTTTTGCTGTACAGCAGGATACAGCGGGCGGGAGAGCCGTCGCGCCCCGCCCTGCCCGCTTCCTGATAATAGCTCTCCAAGTCCTTCGGGACGTTATAGTGAACGACAAGCGGCACGTTGCTTTTATCAATGCCCATTCCGAAGGCATTTGTGGCGACGATTACGTCTACCCTGTCGTGGAGAAAATCCTCCTGGGCGGTCTTGCGTTCCTCCGAGGAAAATCCCGCGTGATAAACCGCGGTTTTTATGCCGTTTCTGCACAGCATTCTTCCGACGTTTTCGACATTTTTTCTCGTAGAACAATAGACAATTGCTCCCGAAACGTGCTTTAAAATACTGAGCAGCTCCACGTCCTTTGATTCGGGAGTTCTCACCTCATAAAACAGGTTCGGTCTGTCGAAGCCTGTGGTTATTGAAAACGGATTATTCAGCTCCAAGAACCGTTCTATATCGTTTTTTACAGCATCGGTCGCTGTCGCCGTAAACGCCGCGACAGTCGGACGCGATCTAAGCGAACGGATAAAATCCGCAATTTTAAGATATGACGGACGGAAGTCCTGTCCCCAATGAGAAACGCAGTGTGCCTCATCGACCGCCACAAGCGGTATTTTAAGCCCCTCGCAAAGCTTCATAAAGCTCTCCGAGACTAACCTTTCCGGCGCGGCATAGATTATTTTCAGCTCCCCCGCCAAGGCTCTGCGGCAGATATCGAAATACTCCGCGCTGTCGAGCGAGCTGTTTATGTACGCGGCGCTTATACCGTTTTCAAGCAGGTCTTCGACCTGACACTGCATAAGCGAAATAAGCGGCGAGATCACTATTGCCGTTCCGCCGAGCATAAGCGCCGGTATCTGATAGCACACGGATTTCCCCGCTCCGGTAGGCATTACGCAAAGGCAGTCCCTGCCGCCGAGTATATTATCGACGACCTCCTCCTGTCCCTCGCGAAAGCCGCCGTGACCGAAGAATTTTCGCAAAATCTCGTATTTATCCATTGTTCACCTGTTAAAACTTTTATGAGAGCGTACAAAAAGCCTTTGAAATGGAGGCTGAGGGAAAACTTTCTTCAGAAAGTTTTCCCTCAGAAAAATAATCAACGCTTTCCTAAATCTCTTTAATTTCCACACTCAATGCTTATTTCATTGAATTTTCCGAGAATATCCTCTACCTCAAGCTTTTTCTTGTCCTCGCCCGAAATGTCCATGACCGCCCTGCCTTCATGAAGCATAAGCAGACGCGTTCCGTAACTTACCGCAAAACGCAGATTATGTGTTACCATAAGCGTAGTATACTTCTTTTCATTTACGACCTTTCGCGTTATCTCCATAAGCGTTTCCGAGGATTTCGGGTCAAGCGCCGCCGTATGCTCATCAAGAATAAGCAGGTCAATATCCGTCATTGTCGCGATAATCAGCGCGAGCGCCTGTCTTTGTCCGCCCGAAAGCGAACCGGCCAATACTCCGAGACGGTTCTCAAGCCCCATATTGCAGGTTTCAAGCAGCGTTTTATAATACTCCTCGCGTGTCTTGCTTACAGCGCGCGATAAGCCGTATCGACGGTTTTTGTTGTCAGCGAGCGCAAGATTTTCGAGAATGGTAAGGCTCGCGCAGGTACCCATTTTCGGGTCCTGCAAAACTCTGCCTATGCGCCTCGCGCGCTTGTATTCCGGCAGGCTCGTGATATCGCTTCCGTTAAACACAATGCTTCCGCTGTCGGGGCGGCTTGTCCCGCATATCATATTCAGAAGCGTTGTCTTTCCGCTTCCGTTTGAGCCGACGATCGCCACAAACTCGCCGTCTTCGACACTAAGACTGAAATCGCAGAACAGTTTGTTTTCATCGACCGTTCCGACATTGAATACTTTTTGGATATTATTCAGTGAGAGCATTTTTACCCTCCCTGCTATTGTCATTATTGCTTCTATTCTTTTTGAACAGCTTTTTAAACAGATCCCCGACCTGTTTTCCGCCTAAGACAAGCGCGATAAGGAAAATCGCCGCTTTTACAAAGTTGTTCCACTCCGTAGGTATTCCGAGCGTAAGCACTATCTGATAAGACGCCTTATAGATAACGCTTCCCAAAATGACCATGGTCGTACCCTTCATAAAGCGAACGCGCTTAAATAGGCTTATTCCGATTATTACGGAAGCAAGTCCGAGAACAACCATTCCCGTACCCATCTGCTGGTCGGCGCTGCCCTTGTTCTGTGCTATAACAGAGCCCGCAAGAGCCGCAAAGCCGTTTCCGAGCATAAGCCCGAAGATCTTTACCGTTCCGGGATTTTTTCCGAGCATCGACGTATAGCGGTCGTTGTCGCCCGTAGCTCGAAGAAGCAAGCCGCTTTTTGTTTTAAGGAACAGATCGAGCAGTATCTTGCATACAACAACGATAAACAGCGAGATAATAACCGTTCTCAGCGCGAAGCCCTCTATTGTTTTCGGTAAAAGCGCCGCAAGCGAGCTGTTGAAGATAGTGTCCTTTGTAAAGAACGAAGCGATCGCCGCCCCGCCCGTTCCTGTTTTGATAAGCACAAGGTTTACGGAAAGCATGGCGGTGTACATGATAATACCGCATAAAAGCGGTATGATCCCGAGCTTTACGTTCATTATCCCCGTAAGCATCCCCGCCGCCATTCCCGCGGCAAACGAAATAAGCAGACACAACCACGGATCGACTCCGTTTATGATAAGTACGCCCGTAAGCACCGCGCCGAGCGGAAATGTTCCGTCCACGGACAGGTCGGGAAAATCAAGAACACTGTATGAAATATACATTCCCAAAGCAAGAAGGGCGTACATAAGACCCTCTTCGGCAATACCTATCAGAATATTCAGGAATACGGTCATTTATGCACACCCTTTCGGAAATATGTTTTAAAAAGAAAATCAGTTGCTTGTAGTTACCTTCTCTGCGTCCTTATACGCGTCGGGAAGCGTAATGTTGAACTTTGCGAGAACTTCTGTGTTTACAACGGGAGTAACATCGGAAATCTGTGCAACGGGAAGCTCGGAGCATTTTGTGCCGTCGAGGACCTTTACGCCCATTTCCGCGGTTTTCTTTCCGAGAGAAACATAGTCAATCGACATAGAAGCCATACAGCCGTTTTTGACCTGCTCTACCTCGGAGCCGTAAACGGGTATCCCCGCTGCATTAGCCTTTTCAAGAACGATCGAAAGGCTGTTTACAACGTTGTTGTCGGTGAAGTTGTTGATACAGTCGACCTTTGAAGCGAGATCGGCAGCCGCCTGAGGTATATCGGCAGAGCCCGAAACGCCTTGCTCTACGACCTCTATGCCCTTCGCGGAGCAAAGCTCCTTGAATATTTTCAGGTGTGAAAGGGAGTTAGGCTCGGTGGTTGTGTAGAGAACGCCGATCTTCTTAACGTCGGGCTGGCAGGCTATGATAAGATTGAGCTGCTCGGCGAGATTGAGGATATCTGCTGTTCCGTTGCAGGTTTCAAGACCCGCTTCAAGGCTTTTCGCAAGCCCCGCCTCAACAGGGTCGGAAACCGCGCAGAAAATAACGGGAATATCCTTATCCTTAGCCGCGGCATACGATGAAATAGCCGCGGGAGTAGCGATAGCGAAGATCAGATCATAGTTCTGCGCTACCATATTTTTCGCGTACTGGTCACAGTTTTCGCTGCTGTTCTGACCGTTCTGGAAGTCGATCGTATACTTTCCCTTATATGCGCTTTCCTCAAGCCCCTGCTTTATTCCCTCATAGCAGTTGTCGAGCGAGGGATGTGCGGCGTACTGTATCACGCCGATCTTCAGAGTGTCGCCGCCCGCATTGTCCGAGCCGCCATTGGGATCGCTGTCCTGCAAACTGTTGCTGCAAGCGCCGAGACCGACGACCATAGCCAACGCCACAAACGCGCATAAAATTTTCTTTTTCATGTAAATTTTCCTCCTTAAGTTATGCTTTATAAAAGCATTTTATCGGGCATTATGTAGTTTAGACCCGATTTTCTTTTGTTGCGTACATTAGAGATTATAACACCATTTGTCGAATTTGTCAAGTATATTAATATATGAAATGCTGCTTCACAAAATGCGCGCCTTCCGTTCGGAAAGCGCGCTCTTATTGAATAAGCATAAGCCAACACCGCACAATTACCGCTTACAGGCTTTGTCGGCGCTTGTCGGCAAATTTTCCGTCATCTTGCACAAATTTCCTTGAAATACGACAGTATTACCGCGTCGAATTTGCACAACCTGCCGAAAAATTTGCCGGTGCGATCGCTCGACAGCAATTATGCGGCAGTGACTTAACTAAGCTCCTTTTTGCAGTCCTCGATCAGTTTTTCGTCCTTTTCGAGATTTTTGTTTTTGGTAAGTGCGCTTACGATCGGTACTATTATCAGTCCCCATATCATCGCGAAAGCTCCCGCGTTTATCGGCGAAGCCATATTAAGCGGAAGCGACACGGCAGCCGCCGTGGCTTCGGGGAAAAATCCGAGGCTGAATATAAACATATGAACGACTGTTATCAAAACTCCCGAAATAAAGCTTACCCAGACCGCCGCCTTTGTTATCTTCTTTGAGAAAAGTCCGTACAGGAACGGCGCGAGGAACGATCCCGCAAGCGCGCCCCATGAAATTGACATAAGAGTCGTTATATAGGCGTTGGGGTTTAGCGCGATAACTACGGAAATAAGCAGGAATACCGCGATAAGGATTCGCATGATAAGAACCTGCTTTTTTTCGCCAAGCTCTTTTTTCACCAGCGGCTTTATGAGGTCGATGGTAAGTGTGGAGCTTGAGGTAAGCACAAGCGACGAGAGCGTGGACATCGACGCGGACAATACCAGAACCACCACGATCCCTATCAGAAACTCGGGGAGCGCGTCCTGGAGCATGGAGGGAACTATCGAGTCAAAAACAAGCTTTCCGTTTGAACCGGTGGGAATGAGGGTCCTGCCTGTTTCGTCCGCAAGCTCCTGGGTCGCCGCACCGTAAAGTCTGCCGAAGCCGCCCATAAAATACGATCCGCCCGCGACAACAAGCGCGAAGATCGTTGAGATGATCGTTCCGCGCTTTATAGCCGCGTCGTCCTTTATTGCATAGAATTTCTGGACCATCTGCGGAAGTCCCCATGTTCCGAGCGATGTAAGGATGACAACTCCGATAAGGTTTATCGGGTCGGGACCGAACAGGGAGTTCAAAGTGTTTTCGGAAACGCCTTTGTCGGTTATCTGTCCGAGACCGTTCATAGCCTGGGTCAAGCCGCCCTTTCCGTTTATTACGCAGACTACGACCGCCGCAATTCCAAGCAGCATGATTATACCCTGAACAAAGTCGTTTATGGCTGTAGCGGTATAGCCGCCCAGGATAACATAAGCCGCCGTAAGCACAGCCATTCCTATAAGACAAGCCTCATACGGAATATCAAACGCCATGTTGAACAAACGCGAAAGACCGTTGTAAACCGAAGCCGTATACGGTATAAGGAACACGAACACAATTACCGCTGACACAATTTTAAGCGGCTTTGAGCCGTATCTTTTTTCAAAAAACTCGGGCATTGTAGACGCGTTAAGCTTTTTTGACATAATTCTCGTTCTTCTGCCCATAATTATCCACGGGAGCATAGAGCCGATTATCGCGTTTCCTATGCCTATCCATGCGGCAGATAAGCCGTAGCTCCAGCCAAACTGTCCCGCGTAGCCTATGAAAACGACTGCCGAAAAGTATGATGTACCATACGCAAACGCCGTAAACCATGCGCCGATACTTCTTCCGCCGAGTACAAACTCCGCGACAGACGAGGCTTTTTTTCGGCAATAAAGCCCTATTCCGATCATTACGGCGAGATATACCGCCAATATCACATAAGTCATATTCTTTTCCTTTCCGCCTCAGAGCCTGCCGAATACGTTAGTAGTTTAACGCATAAAAGCACACAAGCTTTAAAGCAACGAAGCATGACTTATTATACCATAATCTATTAAAATTGTCAAGTAGTAAAAACAACACCGCACAAAGAATTTAATCATACTTATGTGCGGTGGTATTCATTTTATTTATTGACGTTTTTTGTCCGATGTGCAGCCTGTACATTTTGAGCAGTCGGAACAGCACGATTTTTTTTCGCCGTCTTTTTTCAGCTTTATGACGGAGAATACAACCGCCGCTGAAAGCAGCGCCCCCACAAGCAGATTTCCCCAGTTTTCGGCAAGGAATTCAAGCATAAACATTACCTCTTTCCAAAACAATTATAATATTTTTTCACCGTAATGTCAAGCAATACAACTAATTTCTCTGAAAATTAAAAAAAAGTTATTGACATAATGCATAGAAATATGATACAATATATGGTGATATTATATATTAAAGTCAACTATGACTCAGGAGGTCAAAATGTCACCGAAAAGAATGCTCTTGATTTATCCCGACTTTCTTGAAGAGGGAAAATATAATAAAAACCGTCTCGGAAACTACAGCGAGGGCTTGGCTTCGATTTCCGCCGTATTAAAACAGGGCGGATATGACGTTCAGCTTTATCACGAGCTTTATATGCCCGATAAGGACGAGTTTATCTCAAAGGTAAAGGAGTTTACGCCCGATGTTATCGGCTTTACGCTCAGAACTACCGCGGTTCCGTTTGTAACGGAGATGTGCGGGTGGCTGAACGATGAGCTGCCGGATATTCCCGTAGGCGTGGGAGGATATCACGCGATACTCGTTCCCGATGAGTGCATACAAATACTCGGCGTTGATATGGTCGTCGTAGGAGAAGGAGAATATCCGTGGCTTGAGTATATGGACAGTCTTCGCGACGGAGTTGAAAGAACGGACATTCAGAGTATGTACTTCAAGCTCGAAAACGGCGAGATAATCAAAAACCCCGTGCGTCCGCTTATCGAGGATCTCGATGAGCTTCCTTTTCCGGATTTTGATCTTTTCGACTATGAAAATCTTGACCGCTCGAAGAATTTTACCGCGATGGTCATGCTTTCGCGCGGCTGTCTGTTTGCCTGCACATACTGCGGAAACTCACAGTTCCGCAACATCTATCCGAACAAGCTCAAATACTGCCGCTTCAGAAGCCCGAAAAAGGCGATCGAGCTATTGGAGCTTCTGCTTGAAAAGCACCCTACGATAAAATTCATTGAGTTCCGCGACGCTATTTTCAATATGTACAAGGAATGGTTCTACGAGTTTATGCCTATGTACATTGAGAAAATACATCTCCCGTTCAACTGCAATCTCCGTTTTGACATTCTCGACGAGGAAATGGTAAAAACCCTCAAAGAGGGCGGCTGTTATATGATAGACATCGGTCTTGAAAACGGAAACGAGGAATTCCGCAAAAAATATCTCCACAGAAATATGAAAAACGACCATATGATCGAGGTATCAAAGTGGTTCAGAAAATACAAGATAACCGCGCTCACCTACAACATCGTAGGGCTTCCGTATGAAACGCTCGAGCTGTCGCTTGAAACAGTAAAGCTGAACGCGAAGCTCGATGTGGATAAGGTCATACCGAACATTTTCTATCCTTATCCTATGACCATCCTCGAAAAGACCGCGCGCGACGGCGGATTCATCGACCCCAATGTTGACCCGAACGACCCCGTTCAGCTTCGTATGCCGCAATATCCGAAGTACGATATTCTCTATATGGCATACAACTTCAACAAGCTGGTAAAAAAATATAAGGCGATATACGAGCTTCCCGAGGAAAAGGCGAAAATCGCCGAGGCAAAGCTCGACAAGAAGATAACATCGCCGAGCTATCCGCGAAAGTTTTTATACAAGACCGCGAAGATGAAGGACAGCGCGTTTATTGCGGCTAAGAAGACGCTTAAAAAGGTTTCGCCGAAGCTGTATATTTACCTCAAGAACAGGACCATGAAGGAAGTACAAAGCTGATAGCGTACAAAAAGTCTTTGAAAGGGAGTCTGAGGGAAAACTTTCTGAAGAAAGTTTTCCCT
>JAFLUE010000068.1 GCA_022508945.1 Oscillospiraceae bacterium | reverse complement strand
TCGCTGCGTGTTCAGACAATGCTTGATTTTTGAAATTTCGCGCACGAATACTATGTGGCAGCGAAATTATTTGATTGAAACCGTGCAGTAGTCAAGAGCCAATTTGTCCAAAACCACACAGTGATATCAAACGAATTTCAAAAAGCGCGAATTTTTTCGCAGAAAAAATTCACGCGGTTCCGACTTGACGGCAGCTTCGCTGAGCGTTTTGCGAAGCATAATGCGGCCAAGTCGTGAATTTAGAAATTCCATTTAAATAGGAGGTAAATTATGATCGCACTTGTTACGGGCGCAAGCTCGGGAATAGGCAGAGATATTGCGCGAAGCCTCGCGCGTCACGGCATAAACGTTATTATAACGGCGCGCCGAAGCGACAGACTGCGTAAGCTTAAGCGCGAGCTTACACGAAAATACGGCGTAAGGGTCAAAGCAATAACGGCGGATCTGTCCGATGAAAAGCAGGTTTTTGAGCTTTATGAAAAGGTAAAGAGGTATAACATCGATATTTTTATAAACAACGCGGGGCTTGGAGTTTTCGGAGATTTTTCACAAACCGACCTTCAGAGCGAGCTTGATATGATAAACGTAAATATCCGTGCGTTTCATATTTTGTTCAAGCTTTTTGTCCGTGATTTCACCGAGCGCGATTTCGGCTATATTATGAACACCGCAAGCGCCGCAGGCTTTCTCCCCGGACCGTTTTTCTCGTCATATTACGCGTCAAAGGCATATATTGTACGAATGACGCAGGCTGTTGAGCAGGAGCTGCTTGCTAAAAACAGCGCGGTTTGTTTGTCATTGCTCTGCCCAGGACCTGTGGCGACGGAGTTCGGCGAAACAGCGAACGTAAAGTTTATCACTCCCCAGGCAAACAGCGGGAGGCTTGCGGAACACGCCGTGCGGGAGATGTTTGGCGGAGCGTTTCTGATTTGTGATAATCCGCTCACAAAAGCGGGCATCTGCGCGGCAAAGCTCGTGCCCGATTCAATTTTGGCGCTTGGCGCAAGATTTTTCCAAAAACGCAGAAAAAAATAAAATACGGAGTTATGGAGTTATCAAGAGGAATTCTAAAAGGATCCCCTTGATTTTCCTGAAAGATAAACTCCCTTCCCAAAACTTTTTTGTGTTGCGCTCTCCGGCGCGAGCTGCGTTTTGAAAAGTAATTGTCATACAAAAAAGCTCCACGAACATCATTCGTGGAGCTTTTGTTTTTATTTTGTAAAATAAATCATTCTTGCTTAAGACCGTTAATGATCTGGGTGAGCTTTGCAAGACTTGTGGTGATCTCGCCGCTCGCTTTTTCCATTGTAACGGCAAGCTTCTGAACCTCCGTCGCAACTATAGCGAAGCCCTTTCCGGCGGCGCCCGCGTGAGCGGACTCGATAGAGGCGTTGATACCCAGGATCTTCTGGTTCATACTAACCTTTGTGAGCTTTTTGTTGCTCTCGTTCGCAACATTGATCTCAGCAGCCGCGTCGGCAATTCCGTTTACAAGCTTATCAACGATCTCGTTGTTGTATTTTTCCGAGTAGCTTGCGCGAACAAACATATTTATTACATTTCCGAGCAGCGTCGCCGAACATTCGATCTCCTCGCGGGTCCTTACGTTTACCCTGTGGAGCGCGCTTACATAGCGCTCGGGGTCTATACCAAGCTCTATAGCGGTCTGGCGGAATTTATTCTCGTCGGGATTCTGCGGAAGAACCTGTCCGCCGATAACGCTTCCCAAAACAGTCCCGTCATTAAGTGTGATCGGGATGGAAAAGTCCATAAGACCCGCGTGGCATTCGTAAATGCCGGTACATTCCTGGTCGCATTTTTCACAGCGGCGTCTGCCCTCCGCGCTTCCGCGTGTAAGGTCGATACAAAACTCCGTAAAATTGTAGCAGTCGCTTATGTACTTTCCCTCAGCGTCTACCGCAACAGTAGCAAGACCCGTGCTTTTCGCCCAGGTATCCATGAGCTGCTCAAACTCTTCCATATTGCAAAAGTCCTGAATTTTCATTTTTTTCGCTCCAGTCTTAATTTTATTTTTTAGTTAAACGCAATTATTGTAGAAAAAAATTGCCGCTAGTATAATTATACAATATTTTTTTAGATATGTCAAGTTATTTGTTGAATAAATGCAGAAAAATTTTAAAAATTTTTTCATTTGCCTATTGACAAATGAATTTTAGCGTGATATAATACAACTGTACTAACACGAATAATACACTAGCTTTTGATTTGATCCGTTTTTTTGCTTTTAGGGAAATACAGTGTTGTTTGAAGGAAGGGATAACTATGTTTTATATGCGGCTGCAAGGCGGTACTCCAATATATGAACAGCTTCGCGCGAGAATAACCGAGCTTATAATAAGCGGAGAACTAAAGGAGGGCGAAAAGCTCCCCGCGGTTCGCGAAATTGCAAAACAGCTTACCATAAACCCGAACACCGTCCAGAAAACCTACGCCGAGCTTGAGCGGCAGGGGCTTATATATTCCGTTCCCGCAAAGGGAAGCTATGTTTCGTCCCGAGCGAATTATATCGGTTCTTTAAATAAACAGACCGCCGATGAATTCGCCGAGTCGGCAAAAAACGCGCTTTCACGGGGATTGACAAAGGACGACCTGATAAAAATAATAAATGATATCTCATATGAACAGGGGTGATTATTAAAATGGAAAAAAGCTTTTTCGGTAAATATTTCCTCCATAAGTTCAGCAGTCTGCGCGGATTTCTTGCCGCGAGCAGCGTCCTTGCTATTGCGGGCATTCCGACGCTTATGACGATGATCGAAATATATGTCGGGCAAATTGTAAAGTACGCCGAGGACGGCAGTATTTTTGTTGAAGAAAGCAACGAATCCGCTGCTATGATAATGTCGGCGGGGGTGTATTGTATGCTGTGGATGCTTGTTGCTCTTGCGGCGTCGGCCGCGCTGGCGCTGGTCGTGCCGATAGTTTCCTTTAATTATTACAACAACCGCGCTCTTACCGACACGATAGGAAGCCTTCCGCTTACCTACAGCCAGCGCTTCTGGGGAGATTTTCTCGCGGGCTTTACGGTTTCCGTGGCGCCGTTTTTGGTATGCATCCCGTATATTTTCATCGTGTCGGAAAACGTTATTCCGAGCGGAGTCCAACAGTTTGAGGCGTATTTGCCGCTTCCGGGCTTTATAGAAAAGTACACGTTTTTGTTCGCGGTTATCCTCGCCTCGGCTTATACCTTCTCGACGCTGATAGTTTCGTGCTGCGGAAAAGCCGGCTCGGCGGTCTTTTATTCGCTGGTGGGGATGATGCTTATCCCGGGGACTGCCGCGTTTTACACCGCCTTTGTGAGCTCGGGCGCGGTCGGGGTACCCGCCGAAACAGCTTTTTTTGAGTCGATAGGCGTTATTGTACCTTTCGGACTTGTTCCCGATGTATACGTTTTTTGGTTTAAATTAGGCAACTCGCTGTTCAATGAATTTGAGTCGCTGATGAACCTGAGACCGGTAGAATATGTCATTATGCTTCTGCTTACGGCAGTATACGCGGCAGCGGCGTATTACCTCGGAAAATACCGTAAGACCGAGCGTATCGGAAGGGATTTTGTGTACGAGAGCATTTACTCGGTCATGTCGGTAATATTTATCACAGCCATTTTCGGCTTTGTGTTCTGGGCGGACTCGACTTCTGTAACTCATATTATGCTTGTTATAGGAGTTGGGGTGGGGCTTCTTGTTTATTTGGGACTCGAGCTGTCCCATACCCGAAGCTTCAAAAAGCTTCCGAAGGCCATGATAAAATACGCGGTCATCTGCGCGGTTTGCTTCGGATTTTTCGGCATAACAAAGCTTACCGACAGCTTCGGTATCTCCGACATCGTTCCGAGCGCGGACGAGATATTGCGCGTGGAAATAAACGGCAAGTATTTTTTCAGCTATGACAAGCAAGGGGTCGTATATGACGACAGATCGGCGATTGAGAGCATTGTTTCCGAGCATAAAAAGCTGCTTTCGGACAAGAGCCGTCTTGCAACGGGCCAAGAGATAAGTATCACCTACAAGCTGAAAAACGGCTTGGAGATACACAGGCAGTATTATGACCAGTTTCATTTTTCCGAGGGCGGTGAAGAGGACACTGTAAAAACGATGTCCGACGCTATCCTCGCGCTTCCGTCGAGCGACTCGAACGCATACGGGGTATTGGGAAGTGAGGATTATTCCGACCTGTCCTTTTTCGGAGATTATTATATTGTCACAGAACTCGATCCGACAGAAGCCGGCGTTTACAGTCTTCCGCAGCACTTTTTGTTCAGGATCAATCCCTCCAAGACCGAGGAGTTCAAACAGATACTGCTTAACGACTTGAAAAGTCATTATTTCGGATCGTATTATATGTATGGCGGCGGTCATGTGGGGAGTGTAGTGGCGTCATATACAAGAAACGGGATAAAGTACGAGGAAGCTTACACCATTATTGAAGACTACGAAGAAACATTCGCGTTTATCCTTAATCCCGAAAACTGCACGGCTTCCGCGGCTGCCGCCGAGGACGCCGAGGTCAGGACCTATACCGCGTATATAAGCCTCGACGAAGAATTCATAAGATTTGATTTTTCTTCGGACAGCGAGCCTGCGAAAGAACTGCTCTCGCTTTTGACGGACGCCGGCGGAGGGGAGTTGTCCGAGGATATCAGAATATTCGATGAAAGAGGATTTTTCAGCAGTGTGAGAAAATCCGATGAAAAACGCGCTGTGGAGCTGATATTGCAGTTGGCAAACGAAATTCTCAGCGAATAATTTTTGAGGTGTGACTATGATCAAATTTGAAAATGTAACCAAAAAATTTGACGGCTTTGCCGCTCTTGACGATCTTTCTCTCGAGATACCCAAAGGCTCGGCTTATGGGCTTTTAGGCTCGAACGGCGCGGGAAAATCCACTATGCTAAGGCTTCTTACGGGAGTTTACAAAGCGGACAGCGGCGTTGTTTCGATAGAAGGAACTCCCGTTTATGACAACGCCCGGGTAAAGCAAAGGCTGATCTTCATAAGCGATGAGACTGCCCAGTTTTCAAATATGACGCTCAACAACATGAAGAAGTTCTATAAGACCTTCTACCCCCGTTTTTCCGATGAGATCTTCTCGCGGCTCCACGGAATGCTGAACCTTCCGCTGAACAAGAAGACCTCGTCCTTCTCCAAGGGAATGAAGCGCCAGGCGGCAGTCATCTGCGCGATCGCAGCAAGACCCGAATATCTTTTCCTTGACGAGGCGTTTGACGGACTTGACCCGTCCATGCGAATCGCCGTAAAAAAGATGATGATAGAAGCTATGGCAGACAGCGAGATGACGATCGTTATATCCTCTCACAACCTAAAGGAAGTCGAGGAATTCTGCGATACGGTCGGTATGCTCCACCACGGAAAAATAATTTTTACGCGCGATCTGTCCGAGCTTAAAGGAAATATCCACAAGATACAGGCTTCGTTTGATAAAGAGCTTACAAAAGAGGCTTTCCCCGAGCTTGACGTTCTTTATATCGAGCATAATATGGGACTTACCTATATTATCGCCCGTGGTGATGCGGAAAAGGATCTGAGCGCGGTAAAGGCGAAAGCTCCCTCGTTCTGCGATCTGCTGCCGCTTTCGCTTGAGGAAATATTCATCTACGAAATGGAGGCGCTCGGCTATGACAAAAACCAACTCGACAGCTGATTTTTTCCCGAAATATCTTCGTTACAGACTTGCAAACGGAAAGTTCCTGCTGTTTCTGAGTTCGCTTATGGGCTTGCTTTCGTTTTTCCAGTGTTCTGTATACGTCCTTTCCGGCGCGGCAGACCTAAAAAACAGCGAAAAATATAACGAAATAATAAAGGACGCTAATTATGTCGAGGCGATAAATTACGAGTACTGGAAGGTATCAAGAGTCTTTGCTTATGTAGCGGGCGTCGCAATCATAGGGATCGTGCTTTACACGGCGTTTACGAGCTTTAATTTCTATCTGCAAAAGCACGAGACCGATATGCTCGGAAGTCTGCCCATAACACACAGAATGCGCTTTTGGGGAGATTTTATTTCGGGGTATGTTTTGAGCGTACTGCCGTTTTCGGTTATTTCGTTTGGCTCTGTCCCGATAATCGCCGCCGCGGAAGAGTATATACCAACAACGCTCTATACCGAGCTGTACGTGTATGTTATAGTAACGGTGTTTTTCGCGCTGAGTCTTATTTACGTCTTCGGCGTTTTTGCCGCTTCAATATGCGGAAGGATAATAAGCTCGATCGCCTGCGTGGCGGTTCTTATAACAGCGTCGATATGCCTGCTTCCGAACGCGGGAAGGTTTGTGGCGGATAACATTGCGGGAATGCCAAGAGACGATCTTGGCGAAAAATTGAATAATCTCACGCCCTCATTAACGTATATATACAGCAGCGTAAATTCTATCGTAAGCCATATGCCTTTGCTTTCCGAGCCGCCTCATAATGTTATTGACGACGAACGTCTGGGGTTAATTATCGACAGCACAGCCGCGGCGCAGATGCCGAACGTTATAGTATGGGCGGCGGAGATCGCGGCTCTGACAGCGGCGGCGTTTTACCTTACGAAATTCCGTAAGGCCGAACGCACAGGCAGCGCGTTCGGACACAAGTACGGCTATTACGCGGTTTTAGCCGGAACGGTCGTTGTTATATCAAGCACTGTGTTTTGCGTTTACAACAGTTATTATCCGGCAAACGGCTCCATAGTCGCGGCGATAGTTTCCGCTGTGGTCTTCGCGGTATTCGAGATTTCGATGCGGCGCGGCTGGAAGAAGTTCGGAAAAGGCGCGGCAGTCCTCGCGGGTTCTTTGGCAGTAACGGTCGGCTTTGCGTTTCTTGTGAGATACACGGGCGTTTTCGGGCTGAGAAATCGGCTTCCCGATGCGGACGATATCGTCATGGCACGGTTTGAAGACTATGAGTTTACCGCCAGGGAGGATATTGAGCTGCTGCGACAGAACCATCTCGATTTTCTGAATAAATACGGAAATAATATATCGACCAACAGTTGGGACGGCACGGGTATGATCGTTTATCAGCTTAAAAACGGCGAGTTATTTACGCGCCGTTACAGCGCGCTTGGGTATGGCGAAGAATATGAGCGGTGTGAGGAAACGCTTAGTGATATTCCGATAACGCTTAAGGGTTTTGAAGGACAGTTCATTAAAAAAATTGAAGCCGAGGCTTTTGAAGAATGTAAAGTGGCGCTAAAAGGAGTTTTTGGCGGCAATAAGATAAGCCCTGAGAAAATTCGGGAATTTACCGAGATCCTGGCAGGCGAACGCTCTGGCAACGTCGAAAAAGGAAAGAAGATCGGACGTGTTACATTTTATACACGGAGCGATAAAGACGAGGTCTATTATGACCTATATTACGATGATTGGTATTACGACCGCGGCAATGTTAAAGAATTTTCGCTGGACATCTATGACAGCTATACAAAAACCATTGAGTTTGCTAAATCAGCGGAAAACATCATAGTACCCGAAAATGACAAAGAAACGCTTTGCTATATTATTGACAAGTATTACGGTTACGGAAATCTGTATTACCGCGTCAAAATACGCAAAAAGGATCTGGAAAACGAAAAAGTCAAGGAGCTGCTTTCACTGGTCAGCGAGGACAAAACAGGCTATACAACAAGCATCCGCATAGATTCTACCGATGTGTTTACGTCTCTGTATGTTCCCGAAGCAAACGAGAAACGGTTTACAAGCCTTTTGCTCGAGTTCTTCACGGAAAAGTTCGCGTAGAACCGAGTTTAATGATATTTCCAATACCCTCTGTTTTCCCCGCGTCTATCGGCGCGGGGATTTTTTTCGGTTTGCAGCGACAATAATCGGTAAACAGTAAAAATGAAAATCAAACGCGCTCGGAGAAGATCAGAAGCTCCCGAGCGCGCAATTTGCAAAATCAAGCGGTGCGTCACAGCGCCGAAGACGATGTGCCGTGCCGCTTGGATAGCGCAGTGCAGCGTAGCTGCGGTGCGCGGTTTGCGAATTGCAAATTTAAATAACGCCAATTTTAAATCTTAACGATAGATAATAAAGCGGCTGCTGAATATTATAGCAACCGCTTTTTACATAATTTAACTATTTTGAAAAATATAGATTTATTTCTTCCATTCTGCTCTCCTGCTTTACCCGGAACGGACAGCGGCTCTCACAGTGTCCGCATTTAAGGCAAGCATCGGCGTAAACGGATAATTTTCGGTAATGGTCAACTGCCATTTCGTCACCCGCAAGCGCAAGATCGTAATACTTGTTGACAAGTCCTATATCAATTCCCGCAGGACAGGGCTGACAGTGATTGCAGTAAACACAGACTCCGCTCATATCCTTTGGAGTAAACGAGCCTATCACGGAATAGTCTTTTTCCTGTTCCGAAATCTCAAAGAATTTGAGCAGCCGCTTAACATCTTCGGCGTTTCCTATTCCCGGTAATACAGTAAGCACCGCGGGTTTGTCAAGCGCGTACTGAATACACTGATAAACCGATAACGCCTTTCCGAACGGTGAGGTTTTCGCGTCTAAAAGCTGACCGCCCGAAAACGGCTTCATAACTGATATGCCGATGCCCTCCGCTTCACATCTTTGATAGAGCTTCATTCTTTCGAGGGCTTCGCCGTGTGCGTACTCGCCGTGCTGATAGTCATACCCGGGATTTATGGAAAACATCAGCATATCGGCTATTCCCAAGTCAAGGATTTTATTGGCGACTTTTGGAGTATGCGAGGAAACACCGATATGATGTACAACGCCCTGTTTTTTCATATCCAAGAGATATTGCAGAACTCCGTTTTCCTTATAATCCTCAAAGTCGGATTCGCTGTCAATACAGTGAATGAACCCGTAGTCGATGTAGTCGGTTTTAAGCTCCCGAAGCTGAAAATCAATCGAGCGTTTAACGGTATCAAGCTCTGTCGTCCAAGCGTATTCGCCGTTGTCGTAATACGCTCCGAAATGCACCTGATAGTACATATTTGTTCTTACGGAAGCGAGTGCCTTTCCGTAGTAGCCGAAAGTTTTACTGCCTGCCGTCGCGAGATCGGCGTAGTTTATCCCGTTCTCATAAGCAAGCTCCAGAGCCTTGACTGCTTCGCGCTCCGAGGATTCCGAAATGTAGCTCGTGCCTAAGCCGATAACGCTTATCTTATCGCCTGTTTTCGGGTTTACCCTGTATTCCATTGCTCCTCCACCTTCCAGCATCAGATTCTTTTTGTAATATTGAAATAAACATCAACGCCCCAAGTGTCGCCGAGGTTTGAGGTGTATGCGTCAATAACGGCGTCCGCAAGCCCCTCCGTTTCAACATAATATCCTATGGGAGTAGCCGTAATGTTTACTCCCGCGCTGTCCTTGAAATAAAAGCGGAGCTGTCCGCCGCTAAGCAAATACAATTCTCCCGCTTTTGCATTTTCGACGGTTATCTCATCATCGCGGGTGTAGCTTCCGCGAACGCTCTGTGAAACAAAGCCGTGTTCGCCGTCATAATTGTAGGTGGGAAATCTCAGCTCGGAGCTTGTCAGATACCCGAGCATTGTCTGCGAAGCGGCGTTGTTGTACATATTGATGTACCAGTCCTTTTTGCCGCCGTTGCCGATACGCACGGACACCGCGTTTTCAAGTAATTCGCCGTCATATTTTGAAGCACTGTCGCCTGTGCTTGTATTGGAGGAGTTATTCGTGCTGTTTCCCGTGTTATTGCCGTTATTATCGGAATTGCTCTGAGAATTACCGGGATTCAGTACATTTGTCGGAGGAGTTCCGGGGTCTTCAGGCTGTGAGTCACAGCCCGCAAGCGCGGTTATGCTGACGGTAAGTGCCAGAATCAATGCAGAAAGCTTTTTCATAATTCATTTCTCCTTTAATCATCATTTTCGGAAATCAATTTCACTATGCTCACCCGCTTAAGTTTCGCGGAGAAAACAAGCGCAAACAGGAAGAACAAAAGCGGTACGGCTACAAGAGGGAGTACCGTCCCCAAAACGCCGAAGTCCGAACCGAACTCGCCTATTCCAAACATTTTGAAAAGGCTCGCTATCGCAATATCACCGAACAAAGCCGAAATCAAAAGCCCCATAACCGTACCGATGATCACCACGATCAAAAACCTCAGTGCAAAGGAAAGCCTCAAAGCTCCCGATGACAATCCCAAGCTCTTGTATATCGCCATTTTCGCGGTTTCCGACTGCAGCAGTTTGCTTGCCGTAAGCGCTACCGCGACTAAAATAAACAGCGCGGCTATCAGATAGATAACGACGATCAGCGCGTGCATTACAAAAACTATCCCCGAAAGCCC
>JAFLUE010000067.1 GCA_022508945.1 Oscillospiraceae bacterium | reverse complement strand
AAAATTTTTCGCAGAAAAATTTTACGCGGTTCTCACTTTGCGTCGGCTCTGCTGAGCGTTTTGCGAAGCATAATGCGGCAAAGTGATGAATTTTGAAATTCTATTTAAATCAATCCCCTCGCAACAACGTTATTTAAACAATCCCTTGAAACAACGTTGTTTAATCTCACCGTCAAAACATCGCAGCTTAAATCAATCGCCCGAACCACGCAGCAATACCAAACATAAATCAGCCCATTGTCCTTGACACAAGCGTCAGCACGATTATCGCCGCAAGCGAAGCGCCGAGGATTATCCAGTTTCGTATTATTGTACGCTCGAGGCGGTTGTTGTTATCCTTTTTGAATTTCTTTGCCATATCATTCTCCCGCTATTTTGGTGATCGCCGCCGTCACAAGCTTTCTGAACATCGGCGCGGTTTTGTCGGCCGTTTCCTGTACCTCCTTGTGCGAAAGAGGATTAGCGGAGATCCCTGCGGCAAGGTTTGAAATACACGATATGCCGCATATCTCCATTCCGCAGTGGCGAGCCGCCATTGCTTCTATAGCGGTGGACATTCCCACCGCGTCCGCGCCCAAGCGCCCGTATGCGCGTATCTCCGAAGGAGTTTCGTAGTTCGGACCCGAGGTCTGGATATAAACTCCGCGGACGAGCGGAACGCCGACCTCGGCGGCTGCGTTTTCGATAAGCGTTCTCAAACGCCTGCTGTAGATCTCGCTCATATCGGGAAACCTTACGCCAAGCTCCTCGATATTAGCCCCGATAAGCGGGGAAGGCACGAGCGAGCTTATATGGTCGGTTATAAGCATAAGGTCGCCCGCGTGGAAGGACGGATTAATACCGCCCGCCGCGTTTGTTAGAAACAGCGTTTTTGCTCCCATAAGCTTCATAAGCCGCGTAGGAAGCACAACGTCCCCGACGGAATAGCCTTCATAATAATGAACTCTGCCCTGCATAGCGACGATGGGAACGCGCTTTTCTCCGCAATATCCGAAAACAAAACGTCCCTTATGCCCTACGACGGTGCTTATCGGAAAGCCCTCGATCTCGCTGTAATCGAGCGTTTCTTTTATTTCGAGCGTGTCGCAGAAATCCCCGAGCCCGCTCCCCAAAATCAGCGCCAGCGAGGGCTTGAAGCTTATTTTCTTTTCGACCTGTTCATAGCAATTCATCAGCTTTTCGTAAACTTCGTTCATAATTATATTTTTCCTTTCATCAAACACAACATTTGTTAATTCGTAATCATTGATTCGTAAGTCATAACTCGGGTTCATTATGACTTGAACAAATAATTACGCAGTACGAATTGAATACGCCGGCAGGGTCACTGTAAAGGTCGTTCCCTTCCCCAATTCCGAAGACACCGCGACCTTCCCCCCGCTCAACTCAACGATTTTTTTCACAAGCGGAAGCCCCAGACCGTTTCCCTTTGAGGCATGGGAGCGGTCCGCCTGGTAGAACTTCTCGAAAATATGCTCAAGCGCCTCCTCGGATATCCCGCAGCCGCTGTCGGAAATTACCACGGTTATCCATTCGCCGTCCTGCTTCATGGAAACGTCTATGCTCCCGCCGTTCGGGGTAAATTTCAGGGCGTTGTCGAAAAGATTGTGCCAGACGTGCGACATAAGCTGCTCATTAAAATATAGCGTCGCCTCATCGACCTCGCTCATGTTAAGCTCGATTTTTTTCTCGCTCCAGACCGGCTCAAGACTAAGCATACAATTTCTGAGCTGTTCATCGAGCGAATACGGTTTTTTGTCCGCGATTATGCCCTTGTTGTCGAGGCTTGTCAGAAGCTGGGTATTTGCCGTGAGTGAGGACAGATATTCGGCTTCCTCGAGAATTATCCGCGAAAACTCGCGCTGCTGTTCCTTGCTGAGATCGCCCTCGCAGAGCTGTCGAGCGAAGCCGCTGATAGATGAAAGAGGGGTCTTGAACTCATGGGAAAAATTTGACACAAAGTCGTTTCTGAAAAGCTCGGTATTCGCCAGCTCCTCGGTCATTATGTTGAAGTCAGAAATGAGCCTTTGAAGCTCCTTCAGGGTATGGCGGGTAAGAAAATCATTTTCATCGACCTTTACGGAATAATCTCCGTTTCTGACGCGTCTTGTCGCTTTGGTGAGGCTTGAAAGGGGCTTAAGGATAGTGTTTGTGACAAAAAACGCCATTATCGCGCCTATCAGGATACTCGCGCCTACAGAGCCTATGACCGTCGAAATGTCCGCCGCTCCGTCCGTAACAAAGCCGATAACGATTGTCGAGGTAAATGTGAGAACATCGGACGCGACGATTATAAGAAGCGTGAATATCATCATCTTCATTCCCAAACGATTTACCCTGTCAAACGGCTTGAAAATATGCTTCAGCCGCTGTTTGAGTTTTTTCAGCGCTCGTTTCATGCCTGTGTCTTTACCTCTGCCTTATATCCCAGACCCCTTACGGTTATGATAGTAAAATCCTCGCTGTTGCTAAACCGTTCTCTCAGGCGGTTTATGTGAACGTCGACCGTTCTTGCCTCGCTGTCCGACCCCATTTCCCAGAACTCCTCCATAAGCGCCGTTCGGGTAAAGGTCTTTCCCGGAAAGGACAGGAGCTTGAACAATATCTGGAACTCCTTTCGCGGAAGCACAGCCACTTCTCCGTTTACATTCACCGAAAACGCCCCATAATCAAGCTCGGTTTTACCGACTACGATCCTCTGCTCCTCGGCTATCTTGCTCCGTCTCAAAAGTGCCTTTATCCGAAGTATCATCTCGACCTCGTCCACAGGCTTTGTCATATAATCGTCCGTTCCGAGCATAAAGCTTTTGTGGATATCGGCGGTGTTGTCCTTTGCGGTTATTATCAATACCGGCAGGCTGCTGCCGCTGTCGCGAAGCGCCTTAAGCGTTTCCCAGCCGTCCATTTTCGGCATCATCAGATCTAACACCATAAGGTCTATATGCGTGTTTCCGATAATTTCGAGAGCCTTCTCTCCGTTCTCGGCAGTATACGCCTTAAAGCCGTTTTTCTCGAGAGTATACTCAAACAGCCTCCGTATATTCGCCGTGTCGTCCGCTACAAGTATGTTGAACAATTCATCACCTCGCTGATTTAACACGATTTTGCAAAGCGTACAAAAAGTCTTTGGAAGGGGGTCTGGGGGAAAACCTTTCTTCAGAAAGGTTTTCCCCAGAAAAAAGATGTAATATAAATTCTAATTTTACAATTGTATCTCTATACCGTAATTATCATCAATAAGAACATAATCAAGCCCATGTTCAACGCAATTTTTCAGATAGTACCGATTTTCCCTAAGTACCGCTTCAAGCGTGATGCCGCTGTCGTCAAGCCGTTTTTCGATAACATTCGCGTACCTCACTATATCATCAAAATGCGCACGGATATATTTCTCGCTGAAAACCAGACAGCGGTATTTGATTTGGCTGAGATACTTTTCGTCAAAATCTTTCTTCCAGTCAAAGGGAATATAACAGCCCTCGACGATAAGATCTTGGTTATTCTCGACCGCAGTTTTTATGATCTCCTTTACTATCTTCCACAGATAATCCGTAAGCTCGGAGTCATCATATGGCGTAAGAGCGGTATTCCCGCTTCGTATCAGACCCATTTTCAACAGGTCAACTGACAGATACGGATATTTGTACTTTTCGAGAAGCTTTTGCGCCAAACAGGTCTTTCCCGTGTGAGAAGCGCCGGTTATCAAAATTATCATGACTGTTTTTAATTGAACATTTTTACGGACGCGTCAAGCATTTCCTCAACATAGTCGCCGTCGCCCATTGTCGCGAAGAAAAGAATGTCCTGGCGCTCAAAACCGTTTTTCTTAAATACATCGTCGGGAATGTTTTTAATATTCTTTTCCAACACGGAAAGCAATGTCAGTGCGAAATCCCATTTCTCGTCGGATGCACTACAAAGGTCAATGTCCTTGGTGTTATCAACGATATCAACAAGCGGCTGATACAGGAAATCGGGTTCGCTTCCGTTCTCCCAATCATAATACTCGTCTATATCGTGAGTGTATTCCCACGACAGATACATTCCGTAAAAATCATCGGTGGTTATAAAACCTATGGCGCAGGTTTTCTTACGCTTGGCTTTTTTCAGTATTTTGCCTATCTCATTCGGCAGCTTCTCGGAAAGCTCACGGTCAAACTTTTCAAATCTTTTAATATCCATATTTTATTTCCTTCTCCGAACAGTTTTGCTTACTCGTTTAAGTACGCTATCTGCTCGGGGGTGAGCTTGTCGATGGTTATTCCCCACGCGTTCAGTTTTCTTTCCGCAACCTTTTGGTCAATTTCCTTAGGAACATTAAAGGTCATAGATCCGCCGTTTTTCTTAAGCTCCGCGCCGTTTTTCGCGATGTATTCGGAAGAGAGCGCCTGAATCGCAAAGCTCATGTCCATTATCTCGGCGGGGTGTCCGTCGCCAGCCGCAAGGTTTACAAGGCGTCCCTCGGCGATCACGAATATTGTGTTTCCGTTTTTCAGCTTATAGCCGATAATGTTGTTGCGGGCAAGATAGCTGTCAACGGCGATCTCACGAAGCTTCGCCATATTTACTTCGACGTCGAAATGTCCCGCGTTACAGCAAATAGCGCCGTCCTTCATGTTTACAAAAGCCTGCTCGCCGATAACGTCGTTACAGCCCGTAACGGTAACGAAAAAGTCGCCGACCTTCGCCGCTTCGACCATCGGCATAACGGTAAAGCCGTCCATAACCGCTTCCATTGCCTTTATCGGGTCTATCTCGGTCACAATGACCTTCGCTCCGAGACCCTTCGCGCGCATCGCCACACCCTTTCCGCACCAGCCGTAGCCCGCAACAACAACATATTTTCCCGCAACGATAAGGTTTGTTGTGCGGTTGATGCCGTCCCAGACAGACTGACCCGTACCATAGCGGTTGTCGAAAAGATGTTTGCAGTCAGCATCGTTTACAAGCGCCATCGGGAATTTCAGCTTTCCCGCGCTGTCCATAGCCTTCAGGCGGATAATGCCCGTAGTCGTCTCCTCACAGCCGCCCAGGACGTTTTCGATAAGCTCGGGCTTTTCGGTATGGATATAGTTTACCAGATCACCGCCGTCGTCGATTATTATGTTCGGCGCGGCGTTTATAACGCTCGCGATGTGGCGGTGGTATTCCTCGTCGGTCGAGTTGTACCACGCGTAAACATTAAGTCCGTCATGAACAAGCGCCGCCGCAACATCATCCTGTGTCGAGAGGGGATTTGAACCCGTAACATACATCTGAGCGCCGCCCGCCGCAAGTACCTTGCATAAATACGCGGTCTTCGCTTCAAGGTGGACCGAAAGCGCGACCTTCAGCCCCGCAAAGGGCTTTGTCTGCGAGAAATCGCGCTCTATCCCGTTTAACAGCGGCATATTTCTCTTTACCCAGTCGATTTTCCGTTTTCCGTTTTCCCAAAGGTTTTCATCTCTTATTTCGCTCATAATAATTTCCTTTCATGAATATAATTTTTTCGAGGTGATTTTTTATGACAAGGTTTTCACATATTGAAGAAGAACGTCCCGTTTTGACCGCAGCTATTCGAGGAATGGAAAACTACAAGGAGATCGTCGGCGAAGTTTGCGTGTATATGCTGTCGCACGGAATGTGCTTTTGTGCAAATATTTCCAATCTGCCGCCTGCACAAAGTCTGACGGTTCATATCCACGAGGGATTTGTCTGCGAAAACGCGGGCGGTCATTTTCTTGATCTTCCCGATATCATTTCCGATAAGTTAGGCGAGGCTTATGCGCTTTATTATTTCGACAAGCGCAGCCTATATGAAATAGCGGGAAGGGTAATAATGTTTCACATCAAAAAAGACGGCGAAGAACCGGCAATAGCTTGCGGAGTACTTAAACGAGTCCTGTGAAACAATGGGTAATGCGAAATTCGTAATGCGTAATTTTGGTTCAAGCTGTTACGCTTTCGCATTATGACTTACGGGATCAAGAATTTATCGAAGCACATGTTGTACAGCCCGATACATAATGGACATCAAAAATAATTACGCATTACAAATTACGAATTAAACCTTATCCTTTTATTACCGCGAGGGAGTTTATAACTCTCTCAAGCTCGTCCTGAAGGCTGCTGTAAAACAGAGTAAACAGGACGTCACAGCTTCCGAACAAAAACAGATTTCTGTTTGTTATCGCCGCGAGCGCGGGCACATAGCCGTAAATATAGCTTTTGAACCACTCCGCGTCATATGCCGGAACAGGCTTTCCGCTTTTGACGAGCCTTCTTATCTCCTCAAAATCATCGACGATTATGTTTTCAAAATTTGCCGCGCCCTTTTCGCATACGGTGTCGAAAATGGTCTTTATCTGCTTGTCGTTAAGACTGCCGCCGCTCGTTTTTATGTTTTTAAGCTCGGGAAGCCTTACCGCAAACGAGTATACAATAAGCGACAAAACGCGCTCGTATTCCGGAGAGTTCATCTCCTTACAGCGTTCCTTGTCAAGCTTTATGCCCGTGTTGTAAAGCGAGGTCGTATCGGTAATGTTTTTAAGCGAGATCTTGAAGATGTCTTTTATGCTGATGTTGTAAAAATCCCTATCGGAGATCAGATAAACGTATTTCACCGCGTTAAACAGCGAGACACCCGCTTTTACCACCGTCTCCGATATTATTGTGTAGGCTGTACGTTCACTTACAAATTCCACTGTATTGCCCTTTCTTTAAATGTCTGATGATTATTGTATCTGCTCGTTCTCCGAGATAAGATCCTTTATGACCTCCGACGCGACAAGCATCCCCGCCGCCGCGCAAACACACGCACAGCTCGCCGCCATACCGTCGTCTCTTATGGGAAGCTCCTTTGAAAAAACGACCTTGAGCCGATCTATACCGCGGTTTCTCAGCTCGTGTCGAACCACTCTCGCAAGCGGCGAGACGTTTGCCGAAAAAATGTCGGCTACCCGAAAGCCCATGGGGTCGAGCTTGTTTTGCGCGCCCATGGAGCTTATGATCCTTATGTTCAGCCGCGAGCATATCTCCGCCAAAAGCACCTTTGCCGCGACGTCTCCCACCGCGTCTATGATATAATCGTATTCCGTAAAATCAAACGCGCCGGCGCTGTTTTCGTTCAGAAAAAGCGGAAACTTTCTCAGTATGATCTCGGGGCTTATATCAGAAAAACGGTTCGCGCATACATCTGTTTTAAGCATTCCGACCGTGCTGTGAAGGGCGGTCATATGGCGGTTCATGTCCGAAAGCGAGATCCTGTCTCCGTCGATAATGTCCATAGCGCCTATCCCGCTTCTTACGAGAGCCTCAGCGGCATAACCGCCTACTCCGCCAAGCCCGAATACCGCTACCTTCGCCTTGCAAAGCCTGTCGACAGCTCTTTCTCCAAAAAGCGCGGCAGCTTGTGACAGTTCTTCCGTTACTTGTATCATACTTCTCACCACGGCTTTACCTGTCCGACAATTTCGGACAAGGACTTAATATCGTTTTCCTGCATATATTCTTCTATTCCGTCTATGACCTTGAGCGGGGAATATGGGTCGGTAAATATCGCCGTTCCCATCTGTACCGCCGACGCGCCCGCGAGCATCATCTCTATGGCGTCCTCGGCGGTTGAAATACCGCCCATGCCGATTATCGGGAGCTTTACCGCGTTATAACACTGCCATACCATTCTTACCGCAACGGGAAAAACAGCCGGTCCGCTTAAGCCTCCCATGTTGTTTTTAAGAATGGGTCTTCGGGTATTTACATCTATCCTCATTCCGAGAAGCGTATTTATAAGCGAGATACAATCCGCGCCCTCGGCTTCTGCCGCTTTCGCTATCTCCGTAATGTCCGTAACATTCGGCGTAAGCTTTACTATAAGCGGCTTTTTTGTCGCCCTGCGGACAGCGGACGTGACCGAAGCCGCGCCCTCGCGGGATATCCCCCACGAAGCCCCGCCCTGCTTTACGTTCGGACAGGAGATGTTAAGCTCTATCATATCAACGTCCGAAGCGTCAAGGACCTCCGCCGCCGCAACATAATCGTCTATCGTCGCTCCCGCGACATTCGCTATGATAACGTTCCCCTCCTCCTTCAGAGTAGGGAGATAGTATTCGACAAAGCCGTGGACGCCGATATTCTGAAGTCCGACGGAGTTTAAGATGCCCGAATAGCTTTCGGCAATTCTCGGCGGAGGATTTCCGAGCTTTGGCTGTATCGTCATGCCCTTACAGGAAACTCCTCCGAGCCTCGACAGCGGGTAAAGATCGGTATAACATTCGCCGTTTCCGTAAGTACCCGAAGCGGCGATAACGGGGTTTGGAAATTCAACTCCCGCGATCCTGACCGACATATCAACCATTTAGCTTCACCTCCTCGGCGCTGAAAACGGGGCCGTCTTTGCAGACGCGCGAATAGTACTCCTCACCGTTTTTCACGGTCATACACGAACACACCACACAAGCCCCCACTCCGCAGCCCATGCGCTGTTCGAGCGACACCTGACACTGAACGCCATACCTGCCGCACATATCAATTACCGCCTTAAGCATGGGCGTAGGACCACACGCCATGACTGCCGCGGTCTCGCCTTTTTTGAGGACCTCCTCCAGCGGCACAGTCACGACCCCATGTACCCCCACGCTTCCGTCGTCGGTACAAAGCACCGTTTCGCTGTTGTTTTCCTTGAACTCATTCTCAAGTATTATCTTTGTGTAATCGCGAAATCCGATTATAGCCGTGCATAAAGAGCTTGTTTCGCGTGAAATTTCAAGCAGCGGCGGAACGCCGATACCCCCTCCGACAACGACTATCCTCTTTCCCTCGGGGATATTGAAGCCGCGTCCGAGAGGCCCAAGAACGTCAAGCGAATCTCCCTCGGAAAGCTGGGCGAGGGCGTATGTTCCCTTTCCTCGAACCTCAAACACAAACCTGAGCGTTCCGCGCTCCCTGTCTATCCCACAAATGGATATGGGTCTGCGAAGCGTAAATCCCGGTACGCCTATATTCGCGAACTGACCCGCTTCGGCTTCGTCCGCAAGCTCGGGCGCGTCAATGATGACAGAGTAGATGCCCTTGGCGAGAGTATGCTTTTCGATTATGGGATATTTCCCGCAAAAAAAACTCATTTTTTCTCCCTTTCATATCGGATCGTCTCTAAAAACCTTTTTTGAAGAAAAATCGGTTTTCAGCGATGACCTTCGTCTTTGTTTTTATCATCTTCAACAACGTCCGATTTAATAAAAACATTTTTGCCGGTTTTATTATTATTCGTTTTGGTGAGCGCGGTTATTCTGTGTGCCGAAAAGCGGATTATAATAACGAATATCAGCGCGCATAGAATAAACGTAACGCTGAAGAAGCTTTTTTCAAACCCCAGAAGCCTCTCCTCCGCGATAAACTCCGCCTCTATCGCCGAGATCAGCAACGGCAGTTTGCAGAGTGAGACCTCAAACACATACCAATCGAATACGCTCTGGGCGTTGTCTTTTGTTATGCTGTATTTTTCAAAGCGGCGGCTTTTAAGCGTCAAAATAACGCAGACCAAAAGCACAGCCACGCAGACCGCGGGAAAGCTCCACAACGTTATCAGATCCGTCCGCGCCATCTCAAGCTTGATCTCGGGGTGATTCACGGTAAAGCTTGCCGCGGACATCGCCGAAAACGCCGCCATTCCGAGCGAGATAATGTCGCATATTATCCTCGCGGGCTTAAAGGTATATTTTACAGTATAATTTCCGATCTTCATTTTTCAGGTCATATCTTTGTAATATCCACAAGCGCCACGCTGTCGATGCTTCTGTTCGACTCCAAACATTCAAGCAGCGCGTTTGCCGTATCTATAGCGGTAAGGCAGACGATAGACCGCTCGACCGCCTTTCTTCTCATACGAACGCTGTCGAGAGAGGGCTTTCTTCCCGTTTCGGAGGTGGATACGACATAGCTCACCGCCCCGCTTTCAAGCAGCGAAATAACGTTCGGCTCATGCTCCTCGTGTATTCTGTAAACGTGGTTTGCGGCTATCATATTTCTGTTCAGTACCGAAGCCGTGCCGCCCGTCGCGTATATCGTAAAGCCGAGGTCTTCAAATCTCGAGGCGATCTCGATTATCTCGTTCTTGTCGGAATCGCGGACGGAGATAAGAACACCATATGTCCCGTCGGGCGAATCGGGATTTTTTCCTCCGTTCGGGTGGCAGAACTTATAGCCCGCCGCCGTAAGCCCCTTGTATATCGCCTCGCCGAAGGTCTTCGCTATCCCGAGACATTCGCCAGTTGACTTCATTTCGGGACCCAATTGGTTATCCACATCATGCAGCTTTTCAAAGCTGAACACCGGGACTTTTACCGCGACATACTCCGCGTTCGGATAAAGCCCGCTCTCATAGCCCATGTCGCGAAGCTTTTTACCGAGAATCACCTTTGTCGCGAGATCTACCATCGGAACCCCCGTTACCTTGCTTATGTACGGAACTGTCCTTGACGAGCGCGGGTTCACTTCGATCACATATACCTCGTGGTTGTATACGACATACTGTATATTCACAAGCCCGATAACGTGCAGCGCCTTTGCGA
>JAFLUE010000066.1 GCA_022508945.1 Oscillospiraceae bacterium | reverse complement strand
TTGACGGCAGCTCCGCTGCCGTCAAATGATGAATTTTGAAATTCTTTTTAAATAAATCCGTCAAAACAGCGCTTTTGGGTTTTTATACAAGCTGAAATGCTCTCCGTATTTTGCGGAGAGCATTTTGTATATTTGCGGTTATTGGCGTAATAATAACTAACGTTTGCAGTTGTGGACGATTTGTTTTCTGCTGTGACAACTGACATCTAACTTCTTACTTCTAACCTCTAAAAGGAGAAAATTATGTTAATAAAAAAAGTAATCGGGCGGGAGATATTAGACTCGCGCGGTAATCCCACGGTTGAAGCGGAGGTTCACCTCGACGACGGAACGGTCGCTTTCGGAGCTGCTCCGAGCGGCGCTTCAACGGGGCAGTTCGAGGCGCTTGAGCTTCGCGACAGCGACAATAGCCGCTATGGCGGAAAGGGTGTACAAAACGCTGTACGGAATATAAACGAAGCGCTTAATAACGCGGTTTCGGGGCTTAACGCCGCGGACACTTACGCCATAGACGCCTCGATGATAAAAGCCGACGGTACAGCCGACAAGTCAAATCTCGGCGCAAACGCTATCCTTGCTGTTTCAATAGCCTGCGCGCGCGCCGCGGCTATGTCTCTAAATATACCGCTTTACCGCTTTTTGGGAGGTGTTGGGGCGACAACGCTTCCCGTGCCGATGATGAACATTTTGAACGGCGGCGCACACGCATCGAACACCGTAGATGTGCAGGAGTTTATGATAATGCCCATTGGCGCCGGTTGCTTTAAAGAAGCGCTGCGGCAGTGTTCCGAGGTTTTTCATTCACTCGGAAGTCTGCTTAAGTCACGTTCACTTGCTACCTCGGTAGGCGATGAGGGCGGATTTGCGCCAAACCTGAACAGTGATGAGGAAGCGATCGAATGTATTCTGAACGCGGTCGAAAAGGCGGGCTACAAGCCCGGCGAGGATTTTATGATCGCGCTTGACGCAGCGGCAAGCGAGTGGAAATCGGACAATGTTGGCTCATATTTTCTTCCGAAATCAAAGCAGAAATTTTCTACCGACGAGATGATCTCACACTGGGAAAAGCTTGTGAACAAATACCCGATAATCTCGATCGAGGACGCGCTTGACGAGGAGGACTGGGACGGCTGGGCAGCACTTACGAAGACACTCGGGAGCCGCGTTCAGCTTGTAGGCGACGACCTTTTTGTAACAAATGTCGGCAGAATATCAAAGGGTATTTCACAAAAATCGGCAAATTCTGTGCTTATAAAGCTGAATCAAATAGGCACTGTTTCAGAGACCGCGGAAGCGATAAAAACTGCCCACAAAGCGCATTATACCGCTATTTCTTCCCATCGCTCGGGGGAGACCGCGGACACATTTATTTCCGATCTTGCCGTAGCGTTTAATACAATGCAGATAAAAACCGGCGCACCCTCGCGTTCGGAGCGCACGGAAAAATACAACCGTCTTCTGCGTATCGAGGAGCAGCTCGGAAATTCAGCGTATTATCCGAAGCTATCAGCGTTCAACTTTCGGTAGTATGTAAAAAGTATTGGGTGTAGAACACCGCATACTCCGCAACTCACAGTACGATTTAAACACATATAAGATAAAAATCCGTGGATTTTCACGGATTTTTTTATAAACCTATTGACAAAGTTCAGAAAATATGGTAAAATAACAAAGTTAAAAACGGAGAGGTATCGAAGTGGTCATAACGAGGCGGTCTTGAAAACCGTTTGGGGGAAACCCCACAAGGGTTCGAATCCCTTCCTCTCCGCCAGCAGGGCATTGCCCTGCACCAAAATCGTCCCGCACGTTTGTGCGGGACGATTTCTTTGTGCTCGAATACAACGAAATCTTTTTTATAAAGGTTAGACAACTAAGCACTACAAAAAAAGATATTATGCCCGCAAAAGGCTTTACAAAGCCATTTGCGGGCATAAATCTTTAAAAAATCCGGAAAGCAACTCCGCAGATATTTTCGACACAAAAAAGGCAGGGTCGAATTTGCTCGACTCGTGAACCCTCTCATGTAAAATCTTTCGTTTTATATATGTTACACAGAACGTCTGTGAGTAACGTCTTAATCATTAAGAGGTTATGTCACCGCATTATCCGCTTCGCGGAAAACGCTGGCTTTTTTGTTTCCCCGAAAATGTACAAAAAAGATTTTTGGGGGCGGGGACACCGGTGTCCTTGAACCCTTTGACAATAGGATTTCCGCAGTTAAAATTGTGCAGAATACACATATTATAAACAAAAGCGCTTGTAAGTGATCTCTTGAATCTGAGAGATAATTTACAAACGCTTTTTTGTTTCCCAAAATGTACAAAACGGATTTTCAGGAGCAGTTCATACACCGAACGCGTTTGATTTTGAGAAATACTGTTTACTTTTTACTTCTCATCGTCAACTGTCCACTGTCCATTTTGCAACTTTGTGCTGTTATAATTTTATTGACAAACGCATCAGTTTGTGTTATACTATAATTATATAAACTTAATGGAGGGATTCATGATGCCTGAAACAAAACCAACTCCCCGAACCGGCGGCGAGCGTTACGTTCCATATGACGAGCGAAGCGGCGAAAGCTCCGTTGTGTTTTTTACCCGCGATCTGTCCGCGGACGGTCTTATGAAGATCTACGGACGCGTCAAAGCGGTATTGGAGGGGAAGATAGCGATCAAGCTTCATACGGGCGAGAAAAACGGACCTAACATTATCCCGAGGGAATGGGTAAAGAAGCTTATGGAAAGTGAGCTTAAAAACGCAGCTATCATAGAAACAAACGCTTACTATGAGGGTGATAGGGATACAACGGAAAAACACCGCGAAACACTGAAGGTAAACGGCTGGACGTTTGCTCCCGTGGACATTACGGATTCTGACGGCGCGGTTTTCCTGCCTGTAAAGGACGGAAAGTGGTTTACAGAGATGTCGGTGGGGAAGACACTGACGGAGTACAATTCTCTGCTTGTTCTAACTCATTTCAAGGGACACGCCATGGCGGGCTTCGGTGGCTCAAACAAGAATATCGGCATAGGCTGTGCCGATGGCAAGGTCGGAAAGGCAATGATACACACAACTCCCGATCAGGACGACCAATGGGATATTGTCAATGAAGAGCTTATGGAGCGCATGACTGAATCGACAAAATCCGTTGTCGATCATTTCGGTAAAAAGATAGCGTTTATCAATGTAATGCGAAATATGTCCGTGTCCTGTGACTGTGAGGGAGTAAACGCCGCGCCTGTGGTGACTCCGAATGTCGGCATCTGCGCGTCTTTGGACATTCTCGCGCTGGATCAGGCGTGTGTCGATATCGTTTATGCCATGACGAACGCGGAAAACCACGCGCTCGTTGAGCGTATCGAATCCCGTCACGGCCACCGCCAGCTTTCCTATATGAAGGAGCTTGGCATGGGAAACGACCGCTATACGCTTATAGATATCGACAATGAGGATAAAACGGTCATGCCCTCGGACGTTGTAGAGGGTCTTATACCGTTCGGAAGCTGGTAAGCTCCGGCTTTCGGGCATTAAAACAGTTTTGGCTTTAATAAATGGGAGGTGGGTCATGCGTAAAAAATTATTATGCGCTGTGTTGGCGTGTTGTATAGCGGTATTGAGCACGGGCTGCCGCGAGGCTGTCGAAAACGGCATCGGCGACAGCGATAAGCTTGGTTCGTATTCTTCGGACATTTCCATATCCGAATCTGCGGCAGATCCTACGACGGACAGTTCTTCCGATAGCGAACCCGGGATAGCCCCTGTCGGATTATCGGGCGACACGGAAACATCGTCTTCAAGCAGCCAAAGCCCATCATCTTCGATGGTTCCAGACTCGTCGTCATCGGACACTTCAAGCACATCGTCTTCGGACATTTCAAGCAGCTCAATTCCGTCATCTTCGAGTGCCGCGGCTGAGTCGTCCTCAACAGCACCAAGCTCTTCGTCAAGCACGGTAAGCGAACCTGAGCAGAATAAGCCCGAGATCATCGGGAAATACGATCAGCGCGCCATGACGGCTGAGGAGAAGAAGTTCTGCGACGAGGTCTTCAGGCTTACGAACGAAGTTCGCGCGGAGTATGGGCTTCCCGCGTTTAAACAGCTTGACAGCTTAACGGGGCTTGCTGTTGCGCGCGCGTGGGAGAATACCGTTTCGTACGGACACAATCGTCCCGATGGTTCAAGCTGCTTTACGATCTTCGGTGAAAACGGAATGAGATATCATAAAGTAGCCGAGAACGTTGCCGCGGGTCAAAAAACGCCGAGTGCGGTAGTAAACGCGTGGATGAACAGCGAAGGACATCGAAAGAATATCCTTAATTCGGATTATGAGTATCTTGGGGTTGGATTTTATCGGGAGAATAAGGGATATGGATATTTCTGGACTCAGCTTTTCTATACGCCTTAAAACAAGTAATAGGGAAGCGCGCAAAAAATCTTTTGGAAAGGAATTCGGGGAAAGCCCTTTCTTCAGAAAAGGCTTTCCCCAATAAAAAAGTTCAATTTAGTCTAACATTATTTGAAATAAATATCAAATTATATTTTGTTATATTTTGTATTTTTTGAATCATATTATAATTTTATCTGAGGGCGCATAGTGCGCCCTCAGACTCACTTTCAAAGGCTTTTTGCGCGGCTGTTGGTTACTTCTTATCATTTGGGATTCCCGTTATTGTCAAAATTCTTTATCAGCATTCCCTCCGTCACGAAAATATCAGCGAAAAGCACAAAAATCTGAGCTGACGTAACTATCATGCAGACCGTCGCGCCGAACGGCTCAAAGCGCTCCACGATCAATACGGGAACAAACGCCGCTATCGAAAGCACGAGCGCCGCCAAATTGCTGAAAAAGCCGATCTTCCCGAAATAGTACTGCGCGGCAGCCCAAGCTGCGGGCGATTTCTCGGCATATGCTGTATGATAAGCCCAGATACCCTTGTAATCCGCGGGGAATTTCCAGATAACAAGCGCGGTTATTATTAGTGTTATCGGGCAAAACGCCGAAACTACCATAAAAATTACGTTTTCACCCATGGCTTTCTCTCCTCACTGTTTGGGATCCCCGTTCTTATCAAAACGCTTTTTGAGCATTCCCTCCGTCGCGAAAATGACAACCAAGACCACAACGACCTGAACCGCCGTAGATATCAAACAAACCGATGCGCCGAACGCCTTAAAGCGCTCTACGATAAGCACGGGAACAAACGCCGCTATCGAAAGCACGAGCGCCGCCAAATTGCTGAAAAACATAGCTTTCCAAAGAAATATTGCGCGGCAGCCCATGCCGCGGGTGACTTCTCGGCGTATGAGGTGTGATAAGCGAAAAAACCGCGAAACTCCGCCGGAAACTTCCATATAAACAGCGCGGTCAGCATCATTGAGCCGGGAATTATCAGTGATTCCAGCATCAGAATGACGTTCTTATCCATCCTTACCGCCCTTCTTTCTGTGCTTTACACACTCCGTCAGAAGATATTCGATCTGTCCGTTTATCGAGCGGAAATCGTCCTCCGCCCACCGCGCAAGCTCGTCGTAGAGCGTTTTCGAGAGCCTCAGCGGGACTTGCTTTTTCGCGTCCTTTTTATCTTGCTTTTCGTCGCTCACGCGGCGTTCACCCCCAATTATTTTTTGAAAAATCGGTTGTTAGAGGTTGCCTTCAGCTTTGTCAGGTGATTTTTTTACCATTTTAATTGTAATAAACACAACGACCGCCGTTAAAACCGTCATAGCAATATACACAGGTAAAATTCCGATAACGCCCTTCTGATACATCGCCGCGGGTACGTCAATAATCGCGTGCGTCGCGATCGCGGCAGGGTAGAGCCAAAGCTTTCCCTTTACCGTTACCGCCTTGTACACCCACACTGAAAAACAAACGTGTACTGCCATTGCGATTAAACGCTCAAAAATATTTAAAACTGCGTTAATGAAGCCGAAGCCCGCAATAGTTTCAAGTTGAGCTGCCACAAGCTCGGCAGTCGCCGGGTCACTGCTCGAGGTCTGACGCAGGACCTCGTCCAATCCCATGGAATTGATCATGAGCCCCATGGCTAAGTACGAGATCATTGTAACTCCGACAATCGCCGCCGCCTCAAAGCCGCCGTGTCCCAAGCCCATTAAAATCGAGTTTTTAGTGGTGTAGTGCTTCTTCATAAGCAGCTTATACGCGACAAACCGCCCCGTCTCCTCGAAAACACCCGCCGCGAGCGCGCCGTATATTACATAAAAAACCGTATTGTCGCCGATTATCGGAAGCATAACCAAGTGTAAAAGCGACTCCAATATAAGCGAGAAAACAAGGAATGTTGCCGCTCCGATAAGCGCCGATGGAAACCATGTTTCTTTGTTTTTAATTTTGTAGATAATAATTGCCACAATGGGAATAACGATCGTCAACAGCCCGCAAACTCCCAAAGAAATAATTGTTTCGGTTGAAAATGTCATAATGTTACCTCTTCTTTCTTTTTCTGAGGGGAAAGCCATCTCGGCGGCTTCCTGAAGAGATCGCCATTGTAATGGCTTTCCCGCTCAGACTCCCTTTCAAAGACTTTTTGTACTGTTTCAAATCAGTAAATACTTCCGCTGTTTACAATGGGCTGAGCGTCCTTGTTTCCGCAAAGCACAACAAGCAGGTTGCTTACCATTTGCGCCTTGCGCTCCTCGTCAAGCTCACAGACGTTGCTTTCGGAGAGCTTCTGAAGCGCCATTTCGACCATGCCGACCGCTCCGTCCACTATCTTCTGCCTCGCCTCGATAATCGCGGTAGCCTGCTGACGCTGGAGCATTGCCGCGGCTATCTCCTGAGCATACGCAAGGTGTGTGATACGCGCCTCGATTATTTCGAGCCCCGCGACCTCGACACGCTCCTGAAGAAGCGCCTTTAGCTTTTCGGACACCTCGGTCGAAGAACCGCGGAGCGTTTTTTCGTCCGAATCCGTGCTGTCGTAGGGGTAAAGCCTTGCTATATCGCGAAGAGTCGAGTCCGCCTGAATGGAGAGGAACGATTTGAAATTTTCAACGTTGAAAACTGCCTTCGCTGTGTTTACTACGCGCCATGTCACCATTATCCCCACTATGATCGGATTTCCCGAAAGGTCGTTTATTTTCTGGTTGCCGTTGTCGTGGGTCATGGTTTTAAGCGAAAGCTTTCTCGCCATCTGCTGGACCTGCGCGGGAGTAGCACCCACTACGGGATTTATCTCGCTTATGACGCTGCTCTTGGGAGCTACCGCCGAGCTGAACGGATTTACGAAAAAGAAGCCCTCTTTTTTGAGCGTTCCTATGTACTTGCCAAAGAGCGTGAGTACAAGCGCCTCGTTCGGGCGCATTACTTTAAGTCCCATAAACGGTATCCACCCGACACTCAGCCATACCATACCGCCAAAAAGCAGCGCCATTCCGACGGCGTTTTCCTCCGCTTCAAGCATACACGCGCCGCAGATCACCGCCGCAAGCGCCCCTAAGTACAGCAGCAGCGTTATAAACAGCATAGCCCAGCCGCTTATGGGCTTCAGCTCTTTTTCTTCATAGACCATTGGTTTATTCTCCATATTAAAACCTTCTTTCAAATTGAAATGATATCAAAATGATATCTTGATAATATTATACCATGCTTTTTCAGTCTTGTCAACAGCTTTTTGCTAAAAATTATTAAATTTGAAATTTCGGCAGCATATGTTTTTAATTTACCTGCGCTTTCTTTACGCAAAAGCATCATATGAGGTCAAAGCCTTATGACTGTGAACATACCCGCAGGTATGGTTTCCTACTTGACAAAAAGCAGGAAAAATGTTATAATCAAAGCAGTATGATTTTCTTTATAAACAGTTGGTGATTAAGTATACAAGGAGTGGTTTTATGTCAGAAAATATTGCCGCACACCATAAAAGAAAATTCAATAAAAGCATTATTTCCACAGGGCTTATAATGATTGTTATAGCAGTATGTCTTATTGTGGCGTACCTGCAGATAGTAAGCGTTCTGAGAAGAAGGTCTATAGGCAGAATGGAAGATAATGTCACAACGGTTACGAGCGAGGTCGTGGAAAAGTTCCGGCGCGACAGTAAGATCCTTAACGCCACCGCCGAAATTCTTTCAAAGGCGGACTCTTTCGACATTCGTTCGGCTCAGGCGATAATGGCGGCAAACTCTCCGCTTTTTGAATCTATGCAGATACAGATACTTATGCCGGACGAAACCCTCCTTTTGGCTGACGGAAAGATAGCCAACGCGAATCAGTATGAAGGTATCTCCTATAAAGAGGCGGCGCCTCTCGGAGAACATATTACAGGACGCGTGATGAGTATTTCGGGACAACCCGTGATTCGTCACTTTGTTCCTATTAAAATAAACAGTGAGACAGTCGCCATGCTTTACGGCGTAACCGGTCTCAACACTCTCAGCGAAAGTCTTAATATCGACAACACCTTTAACGGTTCAGCCGATGTTTATATAATCGACGCCAAAAACGGGGACTTTATTCTTGACACCTTTCATGATAAGCTTTTGAATTTACACGATTATTCATCCGGAGATTTCGTTCATCAGGTTCGAGGAAATATGACATGGGATGATTGTACAAGAGATATTCTCTCGCTTAAAAAAGGCTCTTGTGTTTTCAACAGCTCTCAGTCATACGGCTGGAAATATCTGTATTACGCTCCCGCGGGGATAAACGATTGGTCGATAGCCATCCAGGTCTCGGAAGATGTGGTGTTTGCGAACGTTATTGCCGTACAGAAGATCTGGCTTGTTGTCGGGATAGTGCTTTTTGTCATTATCGTTTTGTACTATCTGTGGGTAACGCAGAACTACCGTGAGTATACAAAGCAGGCGGTAGAGCAGGCGGTGCTTAAAGAAAAGCTCCAGAAGGCGGAAGCTGCCGACAAGGCAAAAAGTATGTTTTTGTCCAATATGTCGCATGACCTCAGAACGCCGATGAACGCCATTATCGGCTATACAACGCTTGTACAGTCAAATATCGACAACCCCGAAAAGACCGAGGGGTATGTAAAGAAGATCCTTTCCTCAAGCAACCATATGCTGAGCCTTATAAATGACATTCTCGACATGAGCAGGATCGAATCGGGAAAGCTGAATATCGAGGAAAAGGAGTGTTCTATCTCGGATATTTTCCGCGATATGAGAAACATTATCCAGACGCAGATGAAGTCCAAACAGCTTAATTTCTATATGGACACCGTGGATGTAATAGACGAGGAAATTTACTGTGATAAGCTTCATACAAACCAGATACTTTTAAACCTTTTGTCAAACGCGATAAAATTCACTCCCGCGGGAGGAAGCGTGGGACTTACCATTCGGCAGATGCCCGATGCTCCGAGCGGCTTTGGCGCGTATGAGATACGCGTTAAGGATACGGGAATGGGCATGAGCGAGGAGTTTACAAAGCACATTTTCGAGCCGTTTGAGCGTGAGCGAAACTCCACTATAAGCGGTATTCAGGGTACGGGTCTCGGAATGGCAATAACCAAAAACATCGTAGACGCAATGGGCGGAACGATTGAGGTCTTCTCCGAAAAGGGCAAGGGGACCGAGTTTGTTATAAATCTTGAGTTCAAATTACAGAACGAGCCGAAAAAACCCGAGGATATCCATGTGCTCGAGGGGATACGCGCGCTTGTCGCGGACGATAATTTCGCGACCTGCGACAGTATTTCAAAAATGCTGTATCAAATGGGGATACGTTCGGACTGGGTCCTTCACGGCAAAGAGGCGGTTCTCCACGCGAAACACGCGAAGGAGCTTGAGGACGAATACCAAGCGTACATAATCGACTGGCTTTTGCCCGATCTAAACGGGGTAGAGGTCGTTCGTCAGATACGCACGGAGGTGGGAGATTCCGTTCCGATAGTAATAATCTCGGCGTACGATTGGGCAGATATTGAGGACGAGGCGCGCGCGGCAGGCGTTACGGCATTTTGCAGCAAGCCTGTATTCCTTTCGGAGCTTCGCGATATCCTTGTAAATGCGATAGGCGGAAAGGATTCAGGCGATGAAAAGCCCGCGTTTGACGACTCGTTTATCAAAGGCACAAGACTGCTTTTGGTCGAGGACAACGAGCTGAACCGCGAGATCGCGAATGAGCTGCTTTCGGAGCGCGGCTTTGTTATCGAGGAGGCTGAAAACGGACAGATCGCCGTAGATATGGTCAAAAACTCCTCAGAGGGATATTACAAGATAATTCTGATGGACGTACAGATGCCGGTAATGGACGGTTATACCGCCACAAAGGAGATACGCGCGCTTGAAGATCCGGCGCTTGCGAATATACCTATCGTAGCTATGACTGCAAACGCGTTTGAGGAGGACAAAAAGCGCGCACTTGACAGCGGAATGAACGCACACATCGCAAAGCCGATTGACTTTGAAAAGCTCATTGATGTAGTTGCAGACATCTTGCTTGACGATAAAGATATCATTGGAAAAAGCAGTTGACAATGGAGAGTAAACAGTAAAAGCCAAAACGCGCTCGGTCAAACCGAGCGCGTTCGGTCTTAAAAAATACTGTCTGTTACGCTGTCAAACTGCGAAGCAGTGTGGACAAATGCCTTGCATTCAAATAAAAAATGCCTTGCATAGCAAGGCATTTTTTATTTGAATGGTGGGCGCGGGTGGATTCGGACCACCGAAGCGAAACGCAACAGATTTACAGTCTGCCCCCTTTGGCCACTCGGGA
>JAFLUE010000065.1 GCA_022508945.1 Oscillospiraceae bacterium | reverse complement strand
TTGGATAGCGCAAAGCGCAGCTTTGCGCGGTTTTGAAATTTCTTTTTAAATAAATTTTGCCGGATTGATTTAAATTCTCGATCCTCTATACACCCGCCGAATAACTTGTTACATAACTTACAAACATTTTCGTCGTTTTTAATAAATGCGCTTGACTGTTTACAAAAAATATGTTATAATTACATAAAGTAAATCGAAAGCCTATTGCTTATATAATCTCTGATCTCTGATCTCTAAATCAAAGGGGTTGTTTTTAATGCAGAATGTTCCCAAAGAATATCTCGACGTTCTGGTCGATATCATAAAAAACGATGAAGCGGCGCATATTTTGTGGCTGTGCGGCGAAGAAAAAAGCTTTTCGCTCGGAAAAAAGCGATTGGTGCCTGACGGCGTGCGCGACCCGCTGGACTATATGAGCGAAAACGGGATCATAGCGGACGAGTCGATGGAAGCGTTTAATGTGCTTGCGGCGCATATCGAGGAGGGCATTATCTCGGGAACGGACCGAAACAGTGTTTTCGCCGATGTCAAGATGAAAATGTCGCCTGAGGAGGATTTTGCGTGGTGCTATATCTCCGCGCTTTTCCTGCTCGACGAAAACAGCCGTGTGGGGGCGGTCTATCTCCGTGTCAGACGGTTCAGCCCGCTTCAGGAGTTCAGAAAAAATCTCCTTTTGGAGCTTACGACGGATCATGCTCCGAATCTCATAAATTTGCGGTGCAGGACCATGTTCGAGGAACACCCGGACGAGAATATCGCCTTTATACAGTTTGATATAGAGCGCTTTAAGCTGATAAACGAAATTCATGGAGCGGATATCGGAGATGAGATACTGACGTTTATACGCGATTCGCTCAGCGTTATATGCGGGGATAAGATAATGTTCGTCCACCTTGCCGCGGACGTCTTTATGGTCGTTTCGACATTTGAAACGGAGGACGACATAGTTGCCTTTATTCGCCGCATTGAGAGTATGATAGTGGGGTATAAGGGGCTGGACTACCGTTTGGTTTTCGGAGTCTCGGTCGTTGAGGACAAAACGATCCACCCCCGCCGCATGATAGATTATTCCGCCCTCGCGCGAAAGAAAGCACACGGAAACGCGCTTAACAATATCGGCTGGTATAACGGGGCGCTGAAGAGCGAGCTTGAAAAAAGGCACAGCATAGAGGACGATATGCATAAGGCGTTCGTCAAAAACGAGTTTTTGATGTATCTTCAGCCGAAATACTGTATTTCCTCAAACAGAATTATCGGGGCGGAGGCGCTCACACGCTGGAATCATACGAAAAAGGGAATGATACCGCCGTCGGATTTTATACCCGTGTTTGAGGCGAACGGGTTTATACTTAAGCTCGACCAGTTTATGTGGGAGAGAGCCTGCAAACAGATACGCGACTGGCTCGACAGGGGAATAAAGGCGGTCCCCATTTCCGTAAACATCTCGCGTCAGTATGTACATAGTTTTAACGTTATAAAATATATTTCGTGCTTAGTGAAGAAATATGATATCCCGATACATCTGTTGGAGCTTGAAATTACGGAGAGCGTAGATTCGTTCGGTGTTGATGAGATAGTGTCACAGATGAAGGACGCGGGCTTTAAGATGCTTATGGACGATTTCGGCTCGGGGTATTCTTCGCTCAATATGCTGAAAAAGACCCAGTTTGACGTGCTTAAGATCGACCGCGAGTTTTTCGCCGAGTTTATGGAAAGCGACAGGGGAAGAAAGATCATTTCCCATACTATCTCGATGTCACAGGATATAGGCATTGACATAATGGCAGAGGGCGTGGAGACGTCCGAACAGGCGCGTTTTCTCGAAAAGTGCGGCTGTGATATAGCACAGGGCTTCTTTTATTCAAAGCCTATTCCCGCGGAGGAGTTTGAAAAGCTCCTGATTGAAACAAATAAATAACAGTATAAGGTAAAATAGGTAAAATGAAAAAGATATGTAAGTTATTATGCGCGGTATTGGCGCTTTTGACCGCGCTTTTGGCGGCGGGCTGTTCGAGCGGCGTCATAGACGAAAGCGTCTACAGCAGGTTTATGTCCGAGGTCAGGTCGGAGCTTCTGGACGCGTTTGAAAATAATGGGAACAGCAGTCCTCAGGACACGCCCGGCTACAGCTCCTATGAGAACAGCTCAAGTTCCGACAGCGGCAGCGAAAACAGCGGCATGGGCGGCGATGTGTCTGCTCCCATAGACGAAAACGGGAGCTTTACGACAAAGGACGACGTAGCGCTTTATATCAATACCTACGGAAAGCTTCCGAAAAACTTTATGACTAAAGAGGAGGCGCGCGTACTCGGCTGGGTAAGCGGTTCGCTCGAGCCGTATGCGCCGGGAATGTGTATAGGCGGCGACTATTTCGGGAACTACGAAGAGCGTCTTCCGAAAAAGGACGGGCGAAGCTATACCGAGTGTGATATAGACACGCTCGGCGCAAGCTCTCGAGGAGCAAAGCGGATAGTGTTCTCGAACGACGGGCTTATCTACTATACAGACGACCATTATGAGAGCTTTACGCTGCTTTACGGTGAGGAATAAAATAACGACAAAATCCGCTGTCTGGAATGACAGCGGATTTTGTCTTTTCCGATTTTGCCGTTTTTTATGGAGCATTAATCCGTTATTTCGTCATTTTTCCGCCGTTCTAAAATATCGCCCGGCTGGCAGTCAAGCGCCTCGCATATCTTGTCAAGTGTTTCAAACCTTAAGCCCTTTACTTTTCCGTTTTTTAAAAGCGAAATATTTGTAAGACTTATCGAAACCTTTTCCGAAAGCTCCGTAACGCTCATTTTGCGCTTTGCAAGCATAACGTCAATATTTACTACTATCATAAAATGCTGTCATTCTCCTCTTTAAGCTGTGACGCATTGACCAGATATTTGTGACCTGCGTAAAGAACACCCGAAATAACCAATCCCATTCCGCCTACAATAAAATACAATATCGCAAACACATTCCATTTCAGCATCATAAAAATTACATTTCCGATAAGGAAAACAACAGAAGCGATAAAAAGTATCAACGCCATTTTAAAAAGTGTTTTCGCCGATCTGATACTGAAAGCGCCCTCTTTTTTGGCGATCACCGTGCCTCTGAAGCCAAGCATGACCACAACAAAGCAGGGTATTGAAACGGACCAGTAAAATGCCAGTTGGCTGTAAAACTCGGTGTACATATTAAATGATATATCGTTTTCTTCCAGGTCAGGGACGAAAAATCCTGTGGTAATCGTTAAACTGAAAGGATACCACCAAGCGCAAATAAGTATTCCGACAAAGAAAACAAAAACCAGAAATACTCTTATCAATAAGATCGTAATATTTGTTTTCATAACTATCCTCCCGAATAATTTCCGACCGCAAAAACTTCTTATATTTTGATTATATCACGCTGTTTTCTAAATGTCAATACTTTTTTTATGCAAAACATAAAATTTTTAATTTGAACATTAAAACCATTAACCAAAAAATTGTTTTTGGGAAATCGCCGTTAATGTAAAAATCCGCTTGACAAAACCGCCGAAAAATAGTAAAATAAGTGTTATGTACGAATATATTTAATATCAGAAAGGAACGAAAAAATTATGGATTACAATGCGCTTGCGGCGCTGCTTTTTCCCGACACAAAGCTGACGCGCGAGGATATGGAAAAGCGCTTTCCGAAAAGAGAGCTGCCCGAAAATGCTTGTGTGACGAGGATAGGTCCGTCGCCCACGGGTTTTGTCCACTTGGGAAATCTCTATAACGCGATTATTGCGGAGCGCCTTGCCCACCAGTCGGGCGGAGTTTTCTACCTGCGTATTGAGGACACCGACAACAAGCGAGAGGTCGAGGGCGCTGTTGAAACGATAATAAGCTCCATGGCGTTTTATGACGTGCTGTTTGACGAAGGGGCGACGGCTGACAAAGACAAGGGGGACTACGGTCCTTACCGCCAGCGCCAACGTAAAGAGATATATCATGTTTTCGCAAAATGGCTTGTGGAACAGGGCTTGGCTTATCCATGCTTTCTCACCGAGGAGGAACTTTCCGCGATCAGAGAGGAGCAGGAAAAGAACAAGGAAAACCCCGGTATCTACGGAAAATATGCTGAAAAGAGCCGCTCGCTCACAATTGAGCAGATAAAGGAAAACATTGAAGCGGGAATATCTTGGGTATTGCGCTATCGCGGGACTGAAACAGACGAGTATATAAGCGTTGATGATGCGATACGCGGCAAGCTTGAAATGCCGAGGAACAATATGGATTTCGTTTTGCTCAAAAGTGACGGCATTCCCACCTACCATTTCGCTCACGTCATAGACGACCATCTTATGCGCTCGACGCACATTATCCGCGGAGACGAGTGGATATCCTCGCTTCCCATGCACGTTGAGCTTTTTAACGTGTTTGGATGGGAAATGCCGATATATTGCCATACCGCGACTCTCCAGAAGCTCGAAAACGGAGGAAAGCGCAAGCTCTCAAAAAGAAAGGACCCCGAGCTGTCGCTTGAATACTATCAGCAGGAGGGCTTTTATCAGGCGGCTGTGTGGGAGTTTTTGCTTACGATATTGAACTCGAACTTTGAGGAATGGCGGCTTGAAAATCCAGAGAGAGGGTATCTCGATTTTGGGTTTTCGCTCGAGAAGATGTCAAACTCGGGGGCGCTTGTCGATCTCGACAAATTGAACAACATCTCAAAGGAAGTCATCGGAAGAATGAAGCCGCGTGAGGTATACGAAAGGTGGCTGGCTTGGTGTGAACAATACAACGAGCAGGTTGCCGCGCTTCTCAAAAAGTACCCCGACAGAACGATAAGTGCGCTTAATGTCGGAAAAAGCGGGAACAACCCCCGTAAGGACATAACGAGCTGGAAGCAGGCTTGCGGGTTTATGTCGTTTTATTATGACGAAACGTTTGAGATATGCGATGAGATGCCCGAAGAGGTCGATGAAGGAACACGAAAGCTTTTCTTTGAGAAATACCTCGCGGGCTATGACCATTCCGACGATCAGCCGACATGGTTTGAAAAAGTCAAGGCAATAACCGCCGAGCTTGGCTTCGCGGTAAAGCCCAAGGACTACAAGAAAGCTCCCGAGCAGTATAAGGGAAGCATCGTCCATATCACCAATATGCTCCGAATTGCTCTTACGGGACGCTCGAACGCTCCCGATATATGGGAAATAAGCCATGTCCTTGGGGAAGAAATTACGGAAAACAGACTTAAAAAGTGGATGTAACAGTTGACAGTAAACAGTAGGACTATACAAAAAACGCGCCCTTATCTAAGGAACGGACGGTGTGGAAGTATCGTTCGTGCCGAGCGTCTGCCTTTGACAACGTCTCTCGCGTGAGACTAACCGCCAAAGGCGGCTCACCTTTTCGGGTGCGTTTGGTCTGTATAACATCAACCGTCAACAAAAAGCATAAAGTAACGGTAATAATTTAAGACAGCAGCGTTCGGCTGAGAAAAAAACTGTTTACTGTCAACTGCCATTGGGGGGATGTGTTTATGTCGGGATCATCTGTACGTGATCTGACGCAGGGGAAGCCGATGAGGCTTATTTTGGGGTTTATGCTGCCGCTGCTTTTGGGAATGCTGTTTCAGCAGTTTTACAATATGGTCGATACTATAGTCGTCGGGCGGTATATCGGCTTGGAGGCGCTCGCGGGAGTGGGGTCTACCGGGTCGGTAAACTTTCTGGTTTTAGGCTTTGTGATAGGTATGTGCGCGGGCTTTGCGATTCCAGTAGCGCAGAAATTCGGGTCTAAGGACACAGACGCGCTTCGCAAATACGTCGGGAACACGGTATGGATATCGGTCATATTCGCGGCGGTACTGACAGCGGCGACCTGTGTTTTGTGCGGGGATATACTGAGGTGGATGAATACGCCCGAGGACGTTTTCCAACAGGCGTATGACTATATTTTTGTAATATTCCTCGGGATACCGATAACATTTTTATACAATATTCTTTCGGGCTTTATACGTTCGCTCGGCGACAGCAAAACTCCCGTAATTTTCCTCGTGATATCGAGCCTGCTCAATATCGCGCTCGATATTTTTACGATAGTCGTGCTTGGAATGGGCGTTGCGGGAGCAGGCTGGGCGACAGTTATCTCACAGGCGTTTTCGGGTATTTTGTGTTTGGTATATATCATAAAGCGGTGTGAAATGCTGCATATAAAGAAGAGCGACCTAAAGCCCGATCTCTATTATATAGGCAGGCTTTGCGCGGCGGGACTCCCGATGGGGCTTCAGTATTCGATAACGGCAATAGGGACTATTATTCTTCAGACCGCGGTAAACGGACTGGGGGCGGTCTATATTGCCTCGGTCACGGCGGGAAACAAGGTCGGACAGTTTATGTGCTGTCCTTTTGACGCAATGGGAAGCACTATGGCGACCTACGGCGGACAGAACGTAGGGGCGGGGGAGTTCAAGAGGGTAAAGCGGGGGCTTTTCGACTGTATACTTCTCGGGATAATCTGGTCTGTAACGGCGCTTGTGATAGCAATGCTGTTCGGGGGAGATCTGGCGGCGCTGTTTTTGGACGCGTCCGACCCGAAGACGGCGGAAAACATCGGGCTGATAAGGGAATATGCGCGGCATTTTTTGACGGTAAACGCATTTTTTTACATACCGCTTGCGTTTGTAAATATTGTGAGGTTTATGATACAGGGCATGGGTTATTCGCAGATCGCGCTGTATGCGGGGGTATTTGAGCTTATTGCGAGAGGTGCGGTGGCGATCGTATTCGTGCCGATGTTTGGATTTGACGCGATATGCTTTGCGAACCCGATGGCATGGGTGTTGGCGGATATGTTTTTGATACCCGCGTTTTTTGTTTGTTATGGGTTGGTGAGGAAGAAACTGACTAAGAATAACTTATAGGGAAGTTAACAAGATTTAGAAAGAAATTTCAAAACCGCGCAGCTTTGCTGCGCGGTTTTGAAATTTCTATTTAAATAATCCGCCCGAAACAACGTAATATCAGCGCAAATAATACAATGGTCGGATTATTCCCAGAACATCTGTTCGGGGTCTGTGTTGGCGATGTTTCCGTAGATGTCCTTAAGCATGAAGGAATACAGATAGTTTCCGTCGTTCAGGCGGACGTTTTTCGCTATGCTAAGCCCCGAATCTGGCACGGTATAGCTCTCTGTCCCGCGGTAAAAGCCAATAAACTCGAGACGGCTGTCGCTTGTCTTTTTGTATTCGGGATAGGCGGGAGCTATTTTGTCGCCCTTTTTAAGCGGCATTATCCTCGGCGCCGAGCCGCTTTCCGCCGCGGAGGTCACGCCGATAACGCTGTAGTTTGACTCAATGATATTGTTTTGGGATCTGGTATCAACATATATGAGATTCGAGAGCTTTCCGTTGAGATAAATGGGGGAGCTGAAAAGGAAATTAAGCGTGTGGTTTTCCTCGTCCTCCCACTCTGATTCAACTATCCCGCAAAGAAGCTGATCGTTTGGCAGGGCCGCCCAGACTCCGTCAAGGTACGCACAGACATACCCGTCATCGATAGGTATGGTTATCTCATGTCCGAGCTTCAGATAGAGATCCTGTCCTTCGATCCGGCGGAGCTGATACATCTCTCCGTAGATCATCTGAACGTAATCAATTTCCGTCGGGTCATAAACTATACAATATGCCTCGATTTCTTCTCCAAAAAATGATACGACCTCGAGGTGGGGACCTTTTTTGAGGGTGAACGCGAGGTTTCCGGTATCGATGTTTACGGACTCGTCGTCGTCCGAGTTCCTATACCAATAGTCATAGTTATGCTCGTTTATTTTGGTGTCCGACCAATAGCCGCTGTCGGCGCTGAGCCAATAGCCCGCTCCGTTTCCGCTTATAGAGCCTTTTCTGGAGCTGGCATAGGCGCTGAGGTCGATCGTGCTGAGATAATATGGGCTTATGCATATGTCCTTAAGCTCGGATATATCTCCCGAGCTGGGGGTAATGGGATAGTATATGCTGAGTCCTCCCGCCAAGCGGTGGGTCGAACCGTTTTTATGGTAGACAACACATCTTTCGAGCTTTTCGAGCGCCTCCGCCGCCGCGGCGGAGCTGTCACCTTCAAGCATGGTCCTTATATCGAGCCTGTTGTAGGAGGGACTGCTGAAGCGGTCCGCTTCGAGTATGCTTCTGATAAAGCTGTTGGCGCTGTTTGAGTGGACGATCCTGTTGTATACGGTGATAAAGTAGGAGTTGAAGCTCTGTAAAAAATCGTCGATCGCATAAAGGCTTATTACGGACATAGTAGCGGTCGAACGGTCGCTGCCTCTGAGGCTGTTAAAATAGCGGTCGCAGATGGCTTTTCCCATTTGCCCGCCGTTTTTCGCGCCATGCTCGATACCGTATGAGAATGCCGAATAATCCCAGCCGTAGCCCGGCTCGACCTCCTGGGAGGCGACAAGATAATCCGCGTAGGGAGCTAAAATGTTCGCTATTTCTACCGTTGCCATAAGACACGCGTCACAGCCGATGAGATTGAGCCTTACGCCGTGTTTTTCGTAAACCGCCGCTAAAGCGGAATCTATCTCTTTATATGTAAGGGCGTCGTTTTTATTGACCTCGTCATAGCACACTTTTCCGACGCTTCCGCCGCCGTGATCCCACAGAACCAGTGCCGTATACTCGGAAAGATAGCCCGACAGCCCCCAATCAAGGAAGCCCGCGAGAGTCCCTGCCGCTCCCATATTGGCGGTGTTTGTGCTGAAGGTATCTACTTTGCCGCCGCTTATAACAAGCCTTGTGTTTTTTCTGTCAGCACAATAGTTGTTCTTCCATGCTGCGGTTCCTCCCGCTTCGATAACAAAGCGAAGCGTCGAGGTCTTTTTGGTAGCTTCGATCATTTCCGAAAGATCGGAGGTAGCCGCCCCATAGTCGGATTCGAGATCCGTTCCGCACATATACACAAATATTGTCCATACTCCGTCGGAGGGAGTCTTCGTTTTTGTCTTAGAAAAGCGCGTTATACGAAGCTCGCCGCCGTTTGAGACGGCAAGGTTCGTTCCGCGGCTTCCGAGGGGACTGCTTACGGTATAGGTCGAGGACGGAAATGACTCGGGAGAAGACGGTATATCGTCGTAGTACGAACCGACAGGCTCCGGCGACGGCTCGGTGGAGGAAGACGAGGACGGTTCTGAGGACGATTCGGAGGACGACTCGGGGAACGATGAAGGCGGCTCAAGATCGGGCAGCGATATTGTGCCGGAAGATGACGAGGACTCGGGGGGAAGGGATTCGCCCGCGAAATCGTTTAAAAACAGTCTGCTGGGGCTTTTTTTGTCAGTACATCCGCAAAGCAGAACCGCGAGCGCCAACAGCAGCACGACAAATTTTTTCATTATTGAAAGTCCTTTCTTAACGCGCGTCAGCCATTTGCGCGATATGCACGGGACGCGTGTATACATGTGGGTATATTACGGCAAGACGCGTACTAAGCCGCCAGGCGGTCTTTGTGCGGTGTTGCCGTTATGTAATCACTTTATTCGTGTATCCGCATTTAACGGCTGTGCTTGTTTCAGCCCAGCGCGGACACAATAATATCTAATATCTCCGCTTCGGCAGCCGCTTCAAACAGTCTTTGGTAATCGTCCTCGTCCCATTTGCCGTTTGTGTACGCTACTTCGCCCAGCTCCTTGCCTTTGTGCTTAAGAGTGACGGTGCCGTTGTAAAGTCCGCCGTTTTTCCACTCTCCAGACGCATTGATCGATACATTTTCGCCAAGATCCGCCATCCATGTACCCTGACCGTCGGGAACGTTTCCGATCAATGTGGTTTCTCCGTAATATAAGCCTTTGCAGCCGTCCCAGCTATGATCTATCGAAACGCTTTTATGACCCATAAAGACAAAGACCGCCGCGGCAACAAGAACAGCCAGCACGATCGCCGAAATAATAATGATGATCTTCTTCGCGGAGCTTTTCTTTTTTGCAGGAGCATTTTCCTCTTCTCTGTAAGCAACGGCGGTCGCCGTACCGCCCTGATATGAGGGTTGCAAAGCGGAAAAAGCGGCGCTTTCGGAGTAAGCGGGCAGACTGTCGGCGGGACTTTGGCAGCTTCGGCAGAACGCGTCGTTTTTGAACATGAGCTTTCCGCACACCGCGCATATTTTGACCGAGCCGATCGAAGCCCCGCATTCGGGGCAGACGGACGTGGGGTTGATTATCTGATTCCCGCACTTAGCGCATACAACAGGCGCAGGCTGATCGGGTGACTGCTGAACCGCAGCTTGCTGCATGGGTGCGGGCTGAATCGCAGCTTGCTGCATGGGTGCGGGCTGAACCGCAGCTTGCTGCATGGGGGCAGGCTGAACCGCAGCTTGCTGCATGGGCGCGGACTGAACCGGGGCTTGCTGCATGGGGGCAGGCTGAACCGCAGCTTGCTGCATGGGTGCGGGTTGAACAGCCGTATTAAACGCGTATCCGCAGGATGAACAGAACGCCGCCTGTTCATGCATTTCTTTCCCACAATTGGGACAAAATTTATTTGCCATAATTATCCTCCCAAAAGGATCTTAAAGTTTACTTGTATAAATGCCCGTTACGCAGTATGCGCGAGGGCATTGAAATCATAATAAAAGCGTTTATGCGTACATAAACTCTCAAAAACAACGTAATAGAGGATCGCGAATTTCAAAAAGCGTAAAATTTTTCTGCGAAAAATTTTACACGGTTCTCACTTTGCGTCGGCTCTGCTGAGCGTTTTGCGAAGCATAATGCGGCAA
>JAFLUE010000064.1 GCA_022508945.1 Oscillospiraceae bacterium | reverse complement strand
CCGAAGCAGTGGTCGTCCTTGGTCTTTTCGCTCGCTTCCTTTATTATACGACCCATTATCGCCACCGCGTCCATATTTATACCCGCTTTGGTAGAGCCGATATTGACCGACGAGCAGACGTTCGTTGTTTCCGCCAACGCCTCGGGAATGCTCTCGATAAGCTCCCTGTCTCCCGTGGAAAATCCCTTATGCACAAGCGCCGAGTATCCGCCTATATAGTTTACTCCCGTTCCCTCGGCAACTCTCTGAAGCGTTTTCGCGTAAATAACGGGGCTTTGTCCCTTTGTCGAAGCCGCCGCCGAAACTATTGCTATCGGAGTTACGGAAATACGCTTGTTTATTATGGGGATGCCGTATTGCTTTTCAATATCCTCGCCTGTTTTGACAAGCTTTTCCGCTTTTCTCATCATCTTTTCGTATATCTTATCACAGGCGGTTTTCGCGTCACTGTCGATACAGTCAAGAAGCGAAATGCCCATAGTGATGGTTCTGATATCAAGATTTTCCTCTTGTATCATCTTTATGGTCTCTAAAATATCTCCCGTATTAAGCATCGTAGTTTTACCCCTTTTGGCAGTCGGCTGTCGGCTGATATTGCCGCACCGACAACTTAAATATTTAATTCGTAATGCGTAATTATTTCTCAAGGCATACGCGTAACGTTTACAACTTTAATTACGCATTAAATCTTATGCATTGAGTTAAATATGTCTTCGTGCATTACATGGATCTGCAGATTCATCTGAGTTCCTTCTGCCTTGAGCTTGTCTGCGAAATCCGCGTAGTCGATGCTGAGCCTGCTTATGTCAATAAGCATGGTCATTGCGAACAGATCCTGCATTATAGTCTGCGTAACGTCCATAACGTTCGCGCTGTATTCCGCGCATATACCGCTTACCTTCGCCAAAATTCCGACCGTGTCCTTTCCTATTACCGCCACAACCGCTCTCATATTTTATCTCCTTCCGAAAAAACAGTCAAATTGTCCAAAAAAAACTCGAATATTTGTGGTTTTTTTATGGGTTCTACTCTTATTATACTAAATTTTTGTAAAAAAGTAAATATATTCTGGACAAATTTGAAAATTTGTGATAAAATGATAAATATGAGGAAATTTTAATACAAATTATGTACACTTTTTCTTTATAGAGGTTAGAATATTTTCGAGGGGTTTGTGCCTCGACAGATTGTAATTTTTTGTAATTTCAGATTTATGAGGTTTTAACTTGAACGAGAATTTACCCGCCCTTCGCGAAAAATCAAACAGGCTTCCGCTTTTGCCGGGCGTTTATCTTATGAAAGACAAAGGCGGAAAAATAATATATGTCGGAAAGGCAAAGGCGCTTAAAAACCGCGTTACGACATACTTTCACCGCAACTCCCAGCACACCGCGAAAACGCTTAAATTAGTGGACAATATCGCCGATTTCGACTTTATCGTCACACAGACAGAGCTTGACGCGCTGGTGCTTGAGTGCAGCCTCATAAAGCTCCACCAGCCGAAGTACAACATTCTGCTAAAGGATGTAAAGGGCTATAATTATATAAAAATCTCAAACGAGGACTATCCGCGCATATCTTATTCGTTCAATACAGACGATAAAAAGGCGGAATATATCGGACCCTTTACAAGCGGCTATACGATAAAAAGCGCGGTCGAAGAAGCAAACACCATATTTATGCTTCCGACGTGCAGGAAAAAATTTCCGAGGGATTTCGGAAAAGAGCGTCCCTGTCTTAATCATCACATAAAAAAATGCATGGGAGTCTGCGAGGGGACGATATCCTCGGAGGAGTATAAGAAGATCGTTGAGGAGGCTGTCAGATACCTAAAAAGCGGCAGCAAGGCGAGCGTTGCGGAGCTTACGGAGGAAATGGAAAGGGCGGCGGAAAACCTTGAGTTCGAGAAAGCCGCGCGGCTTCGCGACAGGATAGCGGCGGTCTCGAGGCTCTCCGCGAGGCAGAAAATACTTGGCGGAAAGACCGATATCGATATTGTCGCGCTTTCACAGAACATCGGACAGGCATCGGTCGCAGTAATAAAATACCGCGGCGGAAGGCTTGTGGATAAAGAAAACTTTTTTATCGGCGAGGAATATGAGGGCGCGAAAATGCGGCGTGATTTCCTGCTGAATTATTATTCGGGAAACGACGATGTTCCTAAGGAGATACTTGTCGACGAGGAATTTGAGGAAGGCGGGCTGCTGGCCGATCTTTTAAGGGAGCAGAACGGGCGCACGGTAAAAATAAACGTGCCGATGCGCGGAGAGGGCGCGGCGCAGATAGCTCTCGCAAAGAAAAACGCGGGCGAATATCTGGCGCTGAAGATCGGACGAACAGCAAAGGAGATCTCCGCGCTCGAGGACTTGAAAACGCTGCTTGGGCTTGAGAAAATTCCCGATATCATTGAAAGCTACGATATTTCAAATTTCGGCGAGACAGGCGTTGTCGGCGGAATGATAGTATACAAAAACGGAAGACCGTATAAGCCGGGCTACCGCAAATTTGCAATAAAAACCGTCGCGGGGCAGAACGACTATGCTTGTATGCAGGAGGTCATTCGCCGCAGAATGACACGGTATTTGGAGGGCGACAAGAGCTTTATGCCGCTTCCCGACCTTATTTTGCTTGACGGAGGAAAGGGGCATATCGCCGCGGTTTCCGAGGTGTTTAACGAGCTGGGTATTGATCTGCCGCTGTTCGGACTTGTGAAAGACAGCAAGCACCGCACCCGAGCGATCGCGAAAGAGGGCGGGGAGATCGAGATAAAGTCAAACCGCACGCTGTTTTCGCTGCTTACGAATATCCAGGACGAGGTACACCGCTTTTCTATCACGTTCCAGCGCGTTCGTCACAAGCAGAAGACCTACGAAATGGAGCTTACCGAGGTAAGCGGAATAGGAGAAGCAAAGGCAAGGGCGCTGCTGAAGGCGTTTAAAACAAAGGCGGCTATGAAGGAGGCTTCCGCAGAGGAGCTTCGCGCTGCCGCGAAAATAAGCGAGGAAAAGGCGAAGGAGCTTTACGAATTTATTCGGGAAAGGTTTTAAAGATCGTAATATCAGAGCGAGAAATTTCAAAAAACAAGCATTGTCCGAACACGGAGCGCAGCGGAGTGTGAAGCAATGCTTGGATAGCGCAATGCGGCGAAGGAGCGTTGCGCGGTTTTAAAATTTCGTTTTAAATCAAGCATTTTGAAATTAATTTAAATAAATTGAGGTTTTAAATGAGAGTAATTACAGGCAAAGCCAAGGGCAGAAAGCTAATAACGGTAGAGGGAACGGAAATCGTAAGACCGACACTTGACAGCGTTAAGGAAGCAATGTTCAGCGCGATCCAGTTTGAGATCGAGGGCGCGAACGTGCTTGACCTGTTTGCGGGGAGCGGTCAGCTCGGCATCGAGGCGCTGAGCCGCGGAGCGAAAAGGGCGTTTTTTGTGGACTCGGCGGCGGAATCCATAAAGGTTGTGAAGCAGAATGTTGCTTGGGTTAAGTTTGAGGAATATTCGGAGATAGTTCAAAAGCCGTTCGCGGCGTTTCTTAAAACAACATCTGACATTTTTGACATAGCGTTTCTTGACCCGCCGTACCGTATGGGGCTTTTGGGAAAGGCGCTGCCGCTTTTGGAACCGAGAATGTCAGAGCGGGGGATAATCATCTGTGAGCATGAAAACGAATGCGCTCTTCCGAAAAGGCTCGGGCGCTTTGAGATAACAAAGGTGCTTCGCCACAGGGGGCTTGATATTTCTATCTACCGCATTCCCGTAACAGATGAGGAGGATGAAATTTGAAAACAGCAATTTATCCGGGAAGCTTCGACCCCGTTACAAACGGGCATCTTGACATAATAAAGCGCGCTTCGACAATGTTTGACAAGCTCGTTGTCGTGGTTCTGATAAACCCGCTCAAGAGCTACAGCTTCAGTATTTCCGAACGCAGGCAGCTTCTTGAAAAAGCGACGGCGGGAATAAGGAACATCGAGATCGACAGCTATGACGGGCTGCTTGCGGATTATTTTACCCAGCGTTCGGACGTTGATGTAATAGCGAAGGGGCTGAGAGCGACATCAGACTTCGAGTATGAGTTTCAGATGGCTCATACTAACAAGGATCTGAACCCTCGCGCGGAAACGGTTTTCATTCCCGCGAGCGCGAACACGACCTTCATCTCGTCAAGCATGGTAAAACAGCTCGCGATGTTTGGCGGCGACCTGTCGAATTATGTTCCGTCGGTCATTCACGTTGAGGTCAGCGAAAGGCTCAGGGCGGAATTTCGGGAGAAAAAACGTCTTGCGGAGTTGGATCAGCAGGACAGATAAATATAAGGGGGACTTTTTATGCAGAATTCATATTCTATTCAGGAGCTTATTGACGCGCTCGATGATGTTATAAACACCGCGACGCCCGTCCCGTTCGGAAAAAAGAGCATGGTCGATGTGGGGCAGATAAGCGATATCATAAGCGATATGCGTATGGCGCTGCCTATGGAGATAAGGCAGGCACAGAAGGTGGTCGATGATAAAAACAATATCATAAGGGACGCCGAGCGCGAGGCGGAAAGCATTATCAGAAAAGCTGAGGAACGCCGCAGGGAGCTTATTGACGAATCGGATATCCTCAAAGAAGCGCGCCGCCGCGCGACGGAGGTTCTCGGAAGCGCCGAGGCGCGGTGTTCGGATCTGAGGGCGTCTACGGACGCGTTTGCGGATAAGATGCTGATGAGGGTAGAGGAGCTTCTCCAGAAGGATCTGAACGACCTTCGTATCTTGCGGCAGAATATTGCCATGCCTGTTTCGCAGCAGGTGTTCGTACAGCCGCCCGAAAAGCCGGGAAATTAATACAGCGCATAGGCGAGCGTACAAAAAGTCTTTGAAAGTGAGTCTGAGGGAAAACTTTCTTCAGAAAGTTTTCCCTCAGAAATCCAAAAGCCTTGAATTACGGACAGCGAATAAATTTTCGCGCAGTAAAATTGAGTTCAAATATTTTTCTTTTTGGGGAAGACCCTTTCTGAAGAAAGGTTTTCCCCAAATCTCTTTTCCCAAAGACTTTTTGTACGCTCTCAACTGTATTGATCTATTCCACTGCCTCGTAATTGTCCGCCGTCGCGTCAATAAACTCAAGCACGCCGCTGTATATCGTAAACGCGACCTTCTGCTGGAATTCCCACGTTGAAAGAAGCTGCTCCTCCTCGGGATTCGACAAAAAACCGCATTCGATCATAAGAGAGGGGTTCGGGTTAGATTTAAGCAAAAACAGCTCGTTTCCCGAAAGCTTTATCTCGCGGTCGTTTCCCGGACGCAGAGCCGCAAAGCGCTTTTGCATTATCGTCGCGAGTGTGCGGTTGTCGGGATTGTTGTTGTTATAGAACATCTGACCTCCGAAATACTGCGGGTCGGTGAAGTTGTTCTGATGTACGCACAGGAAAATGCTGTCGGGGTATTTTTGGATTATCGCAAGTCTGTTGTCCATATCCGATAGCTTCTGGTTTCGGATACCCTCGACCCCGGGACTGTATATCGAAATATCCTCGTTTCGCGTAAGGACTACCTTAAAGCCCGACATCTCGAACATATCCTTTAAAGCAAGAACAATTGAAAGATTTACATCCTTTTCAAGCACTCCCGTAACGCCCACTGCGCCGGAATCAAGCCCGCCGTGTCCCGCGTCAATAACTATAACGGGCTTCTGCGCTGCGCCCGCCGAGGTCGGAAGAGCGTTTTCGGTGAGCCTTGCACATACCGCTAAAAGCACAAAACATCCGATTATCGAAACCGTAAGCTTTATGGACCTGCTTGTGATCTTTTCAGCTATGCCGCTGAGTCTTTCTTTAAAAAACATTACAGTCATTCCTTCCCTGTCAGAAATTAGATGTTAGAGGTAAGAGGTTAGAATTGCTCCCAAGGCGCGGGAACGTTTTTTAAACCTTGTACGCTTTGTCCTTATTCTATGAGTGTTTGTCTGGAATTAGAACAGATATTTTTGTGTATGATTATTGTAAATTTCAACAAATCACCTTTGAAAAGTGGAATGTTTTACATCTTTCCTACAAACGCAAAAATGCTACTTGTATATAATTGTCAAATGTGCTACAATAAATAGAAGAAGCTAATTTTATTATATTGAGGTGCGATTTATGTCAAATTATAATTCATACGAAAGCCCGTTCTGCACGCGCTACGCAAGCAGAGAAATGCAGTATATTTTTTCTGCCGACAAGAAATTCTCCACATGGAGAAGGTTATGGACGGCGTTGGCGAGAGCGGAAATGAAGCTCGGGCTGACGAATATAACACAGGAGATGGTAGACGAGCTTGAGGCGAATATCGAAAACATAAACTATGAGGTCGCGGAACAGCACGAAAAGCAGGTCCGCCACGACGTTATGGCGCACGTTTTCGCCTACGGACAGCAGTGTCCGAAGGCAGCAGGCATCATACACCTCGGCGCGACGTCGTGCTATGTCGGCGACAACGCGGATATAATCATAATGCGCGACGCTTTACAACTTGTCAGAAAGAAGCTGATAAACGTTATCGCTAATCTCGGGGGATTTGCGGACAAGTACAAGGCGCTTCCGTGTTTGGCATATACCCACCTTCAGCCCGCCCAGCCGACGACCGTCGGAAAGCGCGCGGCGCTCTGGATAAATGAGCTTCTTATGGATTTGGGCGAGGTCGAGTATAGGATCGGCAGCCTCGCGCTCCTCGGTCAGAAGGGAACAACCGGCACACAGGCTTCATTTGTGGAGCTTTTTGAGGGCAACTCGGAGAAAATAAACGAGCTTGAAAGGCTCATCGCCAATGAAATGGGGTTTGAGAAATGCGTTCCGGTAAGCGGTCAGACCTATTCGAGAAAGGTGGACTTTCAGGTGCTTTCGGCGCTTTCGGGAGTTGCACAGTCCTGCTCGAAGTTCTCGAACGATATGAGGATACTTCAGAGCTTCGAGGAAATGTCCGAGCCGTTTGAAAAAACGCAGATAGGTTCTTCGGCAATGCCGTATAAGCGTAATCCCATGCGAAGCGAAAGAATTACCTCGCTTTCGCGTTATGTGATGATAGACGTGCTTAATCCCGCGTTCACTTCGGGTACACAGTGGTTTGAGAGGACGCTTGACGACAGCGCCAACAAGCGCGTTGCCGTAGCGGAGGCTTTCCTCGGGGTTGACGCGATACTGAATATTATGCTTAATGTTACGGACGGGATAAAGGTCTATCCCGAGGTCATAAAGCGCAGGCTTATGGAGAAGCTTCCGTATATGGCGACGGAGAATATAATGATGAAAGCGGTAGAAAAAGGCGGAAACAGACAGGAGCTTCACGAACAGCTCCGCGTTTATTCTCAGGAAACCGCCGAGGCCGTGCGCGAGGGCGGAATAAACGACCTTGTGGATAAGATCGCCGCGAACCCTGTGTTCGGCGTTACAAAGGCGGAGATCGAGGAGCTGCTTGTTCCGGAGATGTATGTCGGACGCGCGCCCGAGCAGGTGGAAGAGTTTTTGAAAAACTGTGTGGAGCCTGTCCTTGAACAAAACAAGGAGCTTTTGGGAGAGAAAGCCGAATTGTCCGTGTAGAAGTCAGAGATTAGAAATTAGAGGTTGGAGTCCGAATTTAAAGGCTGATATTTTGATTATCAAGTGTGGTTATACACGGCTTTTGTTTTCCAGAGCGGCAGTGACCCGATACCGATTCTGACTTCTTACCTCTAAAAAGGAGATTATTTTACATTGAAGAAATGGACGCTTCCGAGCATTGGCGAGGGCAGAGAGATACGCGAAAAATACGGCGATTTTTTAGGCGGGATACTGCTTGCGGACGGGTTTATGTCAAACGGAGAGATAGACAGCTTTTTCGGATGTAACGAGTTGTCCGACCCGTTTTTGATGACTGACATGAAAAAGGCGGTCGAGGTCATTTCCGCTTCGGTCGAAAACGGAGAGAAAATCGTGGTTTACGGTGATTATGACTGTGACGGAGTAACATCGGCGGTCATGCTGTACGGATACCTTGAGATGGTAGGTGCGGAGGTCGAGTTCTATATCCCCGAGCGGTCGGACGGCTTCGGAATGAACATACCCGCGCTCGAAAGGCTCACGGAAAACGGCGCTCAGCTCATCATTACCGTCGATAACGGTATTTCCGCGAACAAAGAGGCTCAGTTCCTTAAAGAAAAGGGCGTAAAGCTCGTTATAACCGACCACCACCGCCAAAACGGAGAGCTTCCGATATGCGAGGCGTGTGTAAACCCGAACAGAGAGGACGACGTTTCTCCTTTCAAGGATCTGTGCGGAGCGGGAGTTACGCTGAAGCTGCTTATCGCGCTCGAGGGCGACTCGGAATTTATTCTCGAAAGCTATGCCGATCTGGCGGCAGTGGGGACGATAGGCGATGTAATGCCGCTTTGCGGCGAAAACCGCTATATTGTCCGCAGGGGGCTTGAGCAAATAAAAAACGAGCAGAACATAGGGCTTATGGCGCTTTGCAGAATGGCGGGAATAAAAAGCTCGAAAATAACGACGGAGGATATTGCGTTTAAGATATGTCCGAGGATCAACTGCGCGGGCAGGATATCTTCGGCGGCAAAGGCGGCGTATCTTTTGCTTTCGGATACTCCCGAAAGCGCGGAGGTCATCGCCGAGGAGCTGAATACCCTTAATTCCGAGCGCAAGGCGCTCAACGACGAGATCTACGCGCAGATCGAAGAACAGCTTTCCGAAGATCCGCGGCTTTTATCCGAGCGCGTCATCGTGCTTGTCGGGAATAACTGGAATGTTGGGATAATAGGGCTGGTCTGCTCGAAAATAACGGAAAAGTACGGAAAGCCGACGGTCGTCATTTCGGTTGAAAACAAAACGGCGCGCGGTTCGTGCAGAAGCGTCGGCAATTTTTCGATACATAAAATGCTTATGAGCTGTGCGGAGGTCCTTACAAATTTCGGCGGACACCCTATGGCGGGAGGCTTTTCGCTTGACGCGGACAATGTCGAAGCGCTCAGAAGCAGGATACTGAGCTTTGCGCGGGAGCATTATCCGATAATGCCGGATCCGGAGCTTTTATTAAACAGAGAAACAAAATTGGAGGAGCTAAGCGTTGAAAAAGCGCAGCTTATTGAGAGACTCGGACCCTTTGGCGAGGGAAACCGAAGACCGCTGCTTTTGTTCAGGGACTGTACGGTAAGCTCAAAAGCGCAGATGTCCGGCGGGAAATACATAAGCTTTACCGCAAAACAGGGCAACGCGTCTGTCAGAGCGTTTTCGTTTGATTTTTCATACGCGGATTTCTATATCGGAAACGGCGCGAGGGTCGATATCGCGGCATATGCCGAAATAAACGAATACGGCGGAAATACAAGCGTAGAGCTTCGGTTTGTCGATTTCAGACCGAGCGGCTTTGAACAGGACAGGTTTTTCGCGGCAAAGAGAGCTTACGACGCTATCAGAACAAACGAGGGCTGTGACGGAAGACTTTTTCCGAGAGTTGTGCCTCAGTCGAGAGAAGATCTGATGAAAATATACGATCTGCTTAAGAATTTCGGCGAAAGAATGACACTTGAACAGCTCGCGGTCTATGACAGCTCGGTGAATTACTGTATGCTGAGAATAACCGCGGACGCGTTTGTTGAGGCGGGAATGCTGAAAAAATGCGGGAATTATCTCAAAACCGTTTCCGTAAGCGGAAAACGGGATATGTTCAAGGAAGGTCTGCTGAGCAAGATAGCCGTAAGAGACGGCAGAGTAGCCGTGATCGGCGATCGGCAGTTAGTTGATAGTTGTTGATTCAGTTTTGTTTTTTGATTCCTAATATCTGATCTCTAAGCTGCTAAAAGGGGGTTCATGGTATGGACATAAGAAAGCACGTGACCATTGACGATCTGATGAGGAAAATTTCCGAAACGGGCAGAGAATACGATACGGATAAGATCCGCCGAGCTTTTGAGCTTGCGGATTCGGCTCACGAGGGACAGATGCGCTCTTCGGGCGAGAAATATATCACCCACCCATTGTCCGTTTCCATGATACTGCTCGATTATCTTATGGATACCGACACGATCTGCGCCGCGCTTATGCACGACGTCGTAGAGGATACCGATATAACGCTCGATCAGATAAAGAAAAAGTTTGGCGCGGACGTCGCGCTTATGGTCGACGGAGTCACAAAGATCGGTCAGGTCCCGCTTAATACCAAAGAGGAACAGCAGGCGGAGAATATTCGGAAGATCCTTATAGCCATGAGCAAGGATATTCGCGTAATAATCATAAAGCTTGCGGACAGACTGCACAATATGCGTACGCTCTATGCCCGCCCGCCGGAAAAACAGCTAAAGACTTCTCTTGAAACTATGAACTTTTACGCTCCCATAGCCCACCGTCTCGGTATGAGCTATGTCAAGGAGGAAATGGAGAGCATCGCTATCCGCTATCTTGACCCGTACGGCTGTAAGGAGATAGAGAGGCTGCTTGATCTGCACAAGGATGAGCGCGACAGCTTTATCGACAAGATCGTCTCAAGAATACGCTCGAGAGTTACGGACATAGATCCTCCGCCCTCGATCGAGGGCAGAGTAAAGTCTATTTTCAGCATCTACAAGAAGATGTATGTAAAAAACAAGCCCTTTGACGAGATATATGACATCTATGCCGTAAGAATTATAGTTCAGTCGGTCGTGGAGTGTTATAATGTTCTCGGAGTTATACACGATCTTTTCAGCCCCATGCCATATCGCTTCAAGGATTATATCGCCACGCCAAAGCCCAACCGCTATCAGTCGCTTCATACGACCGTTATAGGTAAGGAGGGTATACCCTTTGAGGTGCAGATACGTACGCAGGATATGCATAATACCGCTCAATACGGTATCGCGGCTCACTGGAAATATAAGGCGGGACTT
>JAFLUE010000063.1 GCA_022508945.1 Oscillospiraceae bacterium | reverse complement strand
GATAGCGCAAAGCGCAGCTTTGCGCGGTTTTGAAATTTCTATTTAAATAACTCCGTTCGAAACCACATAGTATTCGTGAGCGAAATTTCTATTTAAATAACTCCGCTCGAAACAACGTTTTAAATTATTATGTAATTTGCAACAACGTAATAGTCAAGCGCATGCAAAAGCAAGCGAAGCTATAGCAAACAACTTTTCTCTTAATTTCCTAAATCTTTCCCCAAATAAAGACCAAATAAAGATTAAACTCAATTTCAGACAAAAGAAAAGCCCCGCAAACCGCATTACTGCAATGTTTGAGAGGCTAATCTATGGCACGCCAGGAGGGATTCGAACCCCCGACCCTCTGGTTCGTAGCTACAATTTGTACATTAAGCGTTATTAAGCGATGTTAAACAAACCGCATTACAAAGCCGATAGTTGCGTATTGATGTTTTGCTGTATTAAGCTATATTTTGTGATTTTCAGTAAAAACAGCGCACTAATAGCGCACTCAAATTTTATACAATAAGCCGCTCGGTTATCGGAAATCAAGCGGTATGTGCTTTGCTCACGGCTGTCCTTTGGCTATGTATTTGCTTTGTTATAATTGCTTCCCATATACATCATCTCTTTAAGAAGATATATGTTATAATATAATTATACTTACAAAAGGAGGTGATATTATGGCAAAGAGAGGCATAAAGCCATTGCTCGAGCCACATATCGTTAAAACGGTTTACGACAATAATGGCAAAGTTATAGGGTACATCGCCGACAACTGCGTTGAGCACGATTCCGCAAAGGTCCAGGAGTATTTAGACAACATCGCCCGTATCTGGGCAGAAGCGGAAGCGCAGAAAACCATTGATGGGAAAAAGTAGCACAGCACAAATCGCCCCCAATATCCGGGAGCGGTTTAATCTTTATCACCAATCCGTAGCCGCCCTTATTCTTGGATATTCTTTGGGAGATTATCGCTTTGTTCGTCCACATACTCCAGTATATCCCCTGGCTGGCAATGGAGAAGTTCACAGATTTTAGAGATATTAGCCCAAGAAATGGGCTTTCTTTCTCTTAGAGCTTGAATAACTCCTTCGGCTAATAATCTTTCTTTACGAAGCACATTGGTGTTATAGCCTTGGCTCTTTAAGGACGCTAAAACATCAATCTTATATTTTATTGGCATAGTATCACCTCTTTCCTTACCTGTATTATATCATAATACTACACAGAAAACAATGTAAAAACTGCATAAGAATTTACACAAAAATTTGTGTGGTATACCTATTGTAATTACACAGAAAATAGTGTATAATAAATTTACAGAAAGGGAAAGGAAAATCCCAAACACCAGAAAGGGTATTAAAATGAGTATTAACGAACTTACCAAGAAGGTACGCGAGCTGAAAGAGCTCAAGGCTATGGCGGACGAGCTTGCCGGAGAAATCACTGCCATAGAGGACGACCTCAAGGCAGAAATGATAGCTCAAGGAGTTGAGGAAATGCAGATCGACATCTTCAAACTCCGCTACAAGACCGTAGTTTCCAGTCGCTTTGACAGCAAGGCATTCAAGGCAACACACGAGGAACTCTACAAGCAGTACAGCAAACTTATCGAGAGCCGTCGCTTCACAGTGGCATAAGAAAAAGCCCTTGCAGCTGGAACTACAAGGACTTAGTACGGCGACAATGTGATACATAGCCGCTCGGAACAAGGTTATTGTATCACATTTTGCCGCAAATATCAAGTACTTTTTGAAAGGAATTTTGTTATGGCAAGATTTGAATTTGATTTGGAGATGGCGGAACAGGCTCTTGACGATGTTGCAAATTTGCTCTCGGTGTTTTGGGGCTTCTTCAATGAGGAGCGCCCATTATTTGAGGATCCCGACGCATTCAAAGCGCGTTGGTTTGTTCAAGGCTGCAAAACCTATGAAAGTGTCCTCACTGCGGCGTGGGATAAAGTCCGCGATGTTCGCGCGGATATGGAAGCCGCAATAGACAGCCACTATAAAGAAGCCAAAAGCAAGGCGGTTATACCTGCGGAAAGCGGGGTTGACGTATGAGCGAAAAAGATTTACAGCAATTCAGTAAAGACTTGCGCCCTTGCCCGTTCTGCGGCGGCTCGGCAAAGATTACAAGGGGTGTGACGCTGTACGTTGATATGTATGCGGTGACGTGCAGCCAATGTTATGGCGGCTCTATGCGTTTTGCTACAGGGTATCACTGTATCACCAAAAAGGTAGTTACTGCCGAGGAAGCAATACAAAAGGCTATCGGTCGCTGGAATAGAAGAATAGAAGACGCGTGGAAAGCGGGGCAGACGTAAGCAAAGTGAATACATACCGAGGGCGCAATTTTGCGCTCTCAATTACTGTGGTATAGGTATATCGAGATATACTTTTATACCCTTTAAGGAAAAAACTTAGCACAGGTCTTTTACTGACACCGCCGAGGGAATTTCCCCTTCGCATTCGAGAATAGCTCAAATTTGCGTTTTAAGAGGGCTTTGTGTATTGGTGGAGAAGTTTGTCCTATTTGAAAACTACTGCGCTTACAGGGCAAATTATGCGCTGTTTTCGATAAGTATACCTTGATATACCTATATACCCTTTACAAGCAATTAAAACCGCTCGAATACAAGCTCGAGCGGGTATATCAAGATACTCCCACACTCTTAACCCGCTCAAATTTGAGCGAGTTGGAGCGGCGGGAATTTTCCCTTGGTTAAGGGATTTTCCACGCTCCTCTGCCCTTAAGGGTATCATTTCAAATGATACCCTTCCAAGTACGGCAAAATGCCTTATTCCCCCTTACGCTCAAAAATGAGCAAAAGTCGCTCGGTGAAACCAAAATCGTTTTGGCGAGGTAGCTGTTCTACTATATTATATGTGGACGCAAAATTGCGTTCACTGTTTTTGAGTTATCCTAAGATTGAGGGCTATTGAAGGGAATTTCCCCTTCGGTTGATTTGGCTGTATTTGTCACGATGACCGGAGCAAAAATCCGCTCGTTGATGCCTTGCCCTCTACCACACAAATCACACAGCCCTCTTTGTTCGATCTCATTACAGAATAAGTTTCAACTTTTTTCAACATCATCGTTCTCTCCAAAACAACAAAAGGCAACCTCTTTCATGCGCGCGAATAACAGGTTTTGACAGGTAGTCTACACGCAAATGATAATATTAGAACGGTAGGTTTCTAAATTTTTAGAAACAAAAATACGCACGAAAAAGTTGGGTTTTGTAAGGTAGTTAGTCGCTCGAAACATTACTTTTTATTAAAAAATCAAGCTTTCTCGTGCGTTTACAATAAAAAAGCGCCCCGACGGAGCGCCTTGTATATCAATATCTCCCCAACTGCCTCAGCACAAAATAGCTAAAAAAATTCTCCCAATTCTTCCCTCGCCGCACATGTAAGCTCAAAAATATATCCGCGGCGCGTTCCGCTGTTATCTCTTACTTCTATTTTGTCGGTATTATATTTCGCGCGGATCGCTTGTTTAAATTCCGTGCGATTTGCGGCATATCTGCAATTATTGGTTCTTGCCCAAATTTTATAGGCGCAGAACATTGCTCCTGTTGTCGTAAATACTCCGCTGTCGGTACATTCGCGCGGTACAGTACACTCTTCAAGAAATTGCAAAACGGAATTGTTTTCTACCTTGTATGCCTCCCGCGCCGCCTTACATGGTTCGGGAATGTTGAACTTATATCCGCGCTCCAGAAATTCCCGAAGCGCAAGCACAGCCTTGTAAATAATTGCCGAGCGCTCGGGCATTATCTTCTCTAAAAGCAGCGGGTCGCGCTTTTCTTTTGGAATAACATTTTTACAAGGCACAATTATTATTCGTTCATAAACATGGTCGCCCTGATCCCCGCCGAATTTCGGCATTTCATTACAGCAGAACAGCAAACAGCCGTTATATCGTCCTGTAAAAGTATCCTTGCCTTTTTGCTCGAATTCAATACGGTCGCCGCCAGTGATTTTTTTAAATGTCTTGAGCTCTTTTACACTCATATATGACATATCGCCCGAACCTGCCAGCCGCTTCTCCCAGAGTGCGAATGTTCCGAAGCGCTCCTCGATTTTACTTAGATCCGTTTCGGAATAATTGTCCGAGCCGATAAGCCGCGCCAACAGCTCCAGATATTTTGATTTTCCCGTATCTCCCGCACCTGTTAAGAACAAGCCGCTTTTCGTCATATACCCGGGAATGTTTGAAATTACAAGCCCTATAAATTCAAGTAAAAGCCGCTCGATATCCTTATTTCTGTCGGTAAGCGTTTCAATATATGCGTCAAAAACAGGACTTTCGCCGCCTGTGTCTGTCCAGCTGCACGGTATCTGTATCGTGCTGTAAATACTCGGAGAATGCGGAGAAAGCTCAAGCGTGCGAATATTAAGCAGACCGTTCTGAAAGTTAATCAGATTCTGGAAGGCATTCAGTTCGTCACTTTTCACGCGCGCCGAGCTGATTACTATTTGCTTGTACACCTCATCATATATTCGCGATTTGTGCAAATCCTCGTCAGACTTATCAAATTTGGATATGTGTTCCTTTATCTTTCCCTTAAATCCGTTCGAGTCGAGCGGCTTATAAACACCGTTTGAATACCAGAGCGCAATTGGTTTCTCTCCACCCGTTTCGAGAAATATAAAGCGGTCATTCTTAATCATAAATGCCGCCAGCTTCGGCTCGGAAACAGAATAACGAATTAAGCCGTCCTTTGTCTCGTGCGGTATTATGTAGGGGAAGTTCGCGGACAGCCGCTCGGAATAGTCCTCAAAATCCTTGACAGCCTCAACGCTTCTGGGTGTTCCTTTTGGGATAGCATCTAACGCACTTTGTACTGCTGTACGAACCTCTTTATCCGGCAGACTTGGAGAGCATTTCTCCGCGTTCGCTCTTAAGACGATAGAAAATATTTCATCGTCCGGGAAGCCACGCCCCTGCAAACTGGAGGCTAAGCTATGAATATCGTTATTTCTGCTGCCCTCTGAGAAAGTAAGCCCTAACTTAGCGGCTATCCTATCGGTAATATCCCCGCTTATTTTTGTTACGGTTGAGGCTTTAGGTTTCTTTTCCCAACCTTGCGGCGCAGAATCGGCAGTCTTTTTGTTCCTAAGCGTCAGCAGTTTCATAACAGCGTCATTAGCCTCGGAGATTTTTGTGGGGTCAAATCCGTCAGTCCACTCATAGCTATTGCCGTTAGGGTGAATGCTTGGCGGTGCGACAATGTAGCCGCCTTCTCCACGAACATCGACCGCAGGAAGCAGATTTGTTGTATTGCGAATTTCCTGCTCCGTAAAGAAAAACAGATGATTTCCACCCCTGCCTGTCCGAGCTTTGAGCGTTTCGGGGAAAAAACCGTTTTCTTTCTGCCACTCCAAGCACTTCTTTTCCCCGTCCTTGCCTTTTTCCTCGTCAATATCAAGGTCTATTACTGTTAAATACAAGCCGGTATCTGTACTCCCTGTTGCAAGTCCGATATTGGCGGCAGGAATACTGCTCCACCAGCGTTTTACTTGCTCGGTATCGGTAGTGGCTTCCGTACAGCCCGAAGAACCCGCAAGAGGCTTTTTGTCATTCGGTCGAAGAGGAAACACGCGAAATCCCGCTGTCGCATATTTCAGCGCCCAATCTAACATTGTTTTACTATCCAACGGCATTGACTCACCTCATTTTAATAGGCTCTAACCTCGCAGTTTGGGATCTCTGTTCCGGTTGGATAGTGGCACTGTTAAGGTACTCGGCAAACCTGTCCACATTCACGAGGAATTTTCTCCCTGCCCGAACCGCGACAACTTCGCCGCTGTTTACCTTTGCCCTTACAAAATGTACAGGTAAGCCAAAGATTTCGGCTGTTTTCTTAATTGTTTCCATTTGCGGAACTTTAAAATTGCTTTCCATATAAATTTTGTCCTTTCTCTTGCAAAACTCCGCAAAGTATGTTATAATAACTGCGGAGCTTCAAGTATTGTCGTAAGTACTCTGCTCTAAGCCGCTTGATGTGTGCCAGCACGCGAGCGGCTTTTACTTTTCGTGACCATTTCCCGAGCTGTTGCGATTTACGACACATTCCTCGCAAATAATGCCTTTGCCGCCGACCAGAAACTCCCCAAAATCGTCGAGTATTTCCTCGGTGGCTTTTACCTCTTGTCCGCATTCCGCGCAGCACGTATAAAATTCATCGTCTTCAGTCAAACGGATTTGCACAGTCACATCTTCCGATAATTGCTTTTTAATATAGATCATTGTATTTCTTCCTTTCTATTGGTTGTAGTCGCGCCTGCAGCTTTGAGCTTTTCAATAGCAGCCTTGACTTTCTCCACTGCATGTTCATCAAACGGTTTTCTCAGTCTGCGTGAAAAATTGCTGTCGAGCATTCCGAGTTCCTCGGCAACTTGCCAGCACCTTAAGCCGCTCGATAAGATTAAAGCCTTAACTTCCTGACCGCTCATTTATTTACCTCCTTTTTTATATTTTGCTGTTGTTGTAATTATAACACTATATTTTATATTTGTCAAGTATATTTTATAAAAAACACTAAAAATTATAATTTTATAAAACATTATAAAACAGCATAAAAAGGTATTGACAAACAAAAGATAATATGATATTATAAAGATGACAACAATAACAAAAAGGAGTTTTGATATGTTTAATTCTAATTCTTTTTCAGAAAGATTAAAGAGTGCCAGAAGCAAAAAACACCTGTCACAGGCGGAGCTTGCAAAAGCTATCGGCGTGTCTGCCGCCACGATTTCAAGCTATGAAACACCGAACGGTACAAAAATACCCGCTCTTGATAAGGCAGCGGCTCTTGCCGATGAATTGGAAGTAAGTCTTGATTGGCTTTGCGGAAAAGATAGTAAAGAAAAGGTTGAGATCACAGATTTTGACGCAGAAACATATCTTCGCGCTTTGGTAGTTGTAACAACAGAAATGTCAAACACCTTTGAGGAATACCCCCAAACGAAGCGAGGCAGTATTTCAATTTCAAATGGGAATGTTGTTTATTTTATTAAACAGTGTTTAGATGTATTAAAAGTTTACCATAACGGAACACTGTCTCGCGAATTATACGAAACCTGTATTGAAAAAATTATTTCTAATTATGCGGGGTATGTCTTTGAATATGATAACTTTCTGACTGAAAGCGAGGCATTATCAATACACTTAAGCTTGCTTAATCTTAATGATATTTATTGCGAAGAAGGAGGCTTAAAAGCTCCAAGCGTAGTTCAAGTTGGTGTTGACAGTCAGTATACCTCAACCGAAAGAACAGTTAACGCTTTTGTATCTGAAAAAGCATTAAAAGACCTTTTACCTAAAGGGGGTGACTAATACACTATGGCAAGCATAACCCCTCGCAAAGACAAGAACGGCAACGTCGTCTCGTATGTGATCCGGGTATATCACGGCTATGACAGCGGCGGAAAGCGGCTCAAGCCATTTACAACCACCTACAAGCCCGAAAAAGATATGTCGCCGAAGCGAATTGAAAAGGAGCTTAACCGCCGCGCCCTTCAATTCGAGGAGCAGTGCAAGCAAGGATATATTCTCGATAACCGTCAGACCTTCGCCCAATATGCTGACTATGTCATCGAGTTAAAGGAGCGCAGCGGCGTAAAGCACAACACGATCTACTCATATCGTAAGCTTGCGGAGCGCGTAAATCAGGGTATCGGACACTTCAAGCTGAATGATATAAGACCGCAGCACCTCAATGAATTGTACTCACAGCTTGCTAAGAGCGGATTAAGAGAGAAAACAGGCAAAGCAACTGCCAAACCAGATTTAGCCGCTCGGATAAAAGAGCGCGGGTATACCCATAAGCGGTTATCGGAGCTTGCGGAAATTTCCGAGAATACACTTGCTAATGCGCTTCACGGTAAGAATATAGCCGAAAACAAAGCCCTCGCCATTGCCAAAGCATTGAACGAGAGCACCGACGTGCTTTTTGATATAACAAGAAATACTCAACCTCTCTCCAACAAGACCATTTTAGAACATCACCGCTTTATCTCTGTTGTTCTGGCTCAAGCTGAAAAAGAATTGCTGATACCCTATAATCCTGCGGCAAAGGCGACTCCTCCGAAAGTAGAGCAAAAAGAAGCCAATTACTTTGAGGTAGAGGATATAAAGCGCATACGGGATTGTTTGGATCTGGAGCCAATAAAATGGCGAGCGGCTGTTCATTTGCTGCTTATCACAGGAGCGCGGCGCGGAGAAATTCTCGGGTTGAAATGGGATAATGTTGATTGGAAGAACAATCAGATCTACATCTGCAATAATCTGTTGTATTCCCCCGATATCGGAATATACGAAACGACACCTAAAACCGCAAACTCTCGGCGTTATGTCAAACTGCCAGAGCAGACAATGGAGCTGTTGAGGGAATATCGGCGCTGGCAGCTCGAACAGCAAAGGATCTACGGCGATAAATGGCAGAACACAAGCTTTGTGTTCACACAGGAGAACGGCGCGCCGATGAATCCTACCAGCCTAACAGGCTACTGCACCGATTTCTCAAAGCGTTACGGACTTCCCCACATAAATCCCCACGCTTTCAGACATACAATGGTCAGTGTGCTGTACTTTAACGGTGTTGACAGTATCAGTATAAGCCGTCGATTAGGACACAGCAAGGTCAGCACCACGACCGACAAGTACGGGCATATTATGCGGAAAGCCGATGAAGCCGCCGCGAACTGTATCGCCGATGTTATTTTCGATGATGAAACAGACAAAAGACAAAGCAGGATTTCATAATACAAAGCCGCTCGAAAATCAGCATAGGGGGAGGGGGTAAAAATATTAAAGCACTTAAAACAATGTAAAAGCACATTTACAACTGCAAAACAATGCAAAATATCACAAAAAAGTTTACAAAAAATCAATAAAATTGACTAAAAACTCTATGTAATTATACAATTTTAATAAAAAGCTCTTGATTTTTTCGGGGGATTGGCATATAATAGGGTTGTAACGGAAGTTACGAGTTTTATTATGCCCTTAGGAGTAAGCCCCCCACTATCCGGGGAGTGCCGAAACTAAGGGCTTTCTATTTTGGAGGATTTTATGGTTAAAACAGCAATATTGGTTGATGGAGGTTTTTATCGTCAAAGAGCATACAGTCTCTTTGGAGCAAAAACCGGAAAAGAGCGAGCTGACGAATTGGAAAATTACTGTAGATCGCACTTCAAAGATAAACATGAAGAACGGGAGCTTTACAGAATTTTTTATTATGATTGCCCGCCTATTTCCAAAAAGCTGTATCACCCTTATTTAAAGCAACAAATTGATTTTGGTAAATCCGATATGTTTTTGTGGATGCAAGAATACATAAGCGAACTTACACATAAAAGAAAGTTTTGTCTCAGAATGGGAAAGCTCGCTGAGGAACAGGCGCATTACAACATTCGCGAAGATATTACGCGTAAGCTGTGCAATGGCACATTAAGCTTTTCGAATTTAACAGAAGAGAATTTTAAATTGGAAGTAAGCCAAAAAGGTGTTGATATGAAAATCGGTATTGATATTGCTTCTTTGGCATACAAAAAACAAGTTGACCAAATCATTCTTATTTCAGGCGACAGCGATTTTGTGCCGGCTGCGAAGCTGGCTCGAAGAGAGGGAATTGATTTTATTCTTGACCCTATGCGTTCAAATATCAAACCTGATTTATACGAACATATTGACGGAATACGAACAAAAACACCAAGAAATAATAATGTGCCATAATGATTATGAGTACTAAAGAATTGTTTTACACTATCATCAATATGAGTTTTATGTGCAACTATAGTTTTACTCTTGCGGGTCTTACAATTTTTCATTTACCCTGAAGGGTCAAACTGAAAGCGGGCTTCGGCTCGCTTTTGGTTTTAGTCTTTTTGTTTTTCGCGTGTGGTAGTGGGGTCTACCCCCGCCCAAAAACACCGCATATATCCCCCGCAGGGTAGGGAGGGTAGGGTCAGTGCGGGAACAGTCGAGGGTTTAATCTCCTTTTTTATAGTGTCAGCTACTTCGAGATTTTTACCTAAGCCAATCAGCAAAGCAAAGCGAGCGACTTTCTTCTGGGCGCAAGATTGCTCTCAGTACCTTGAGTTTCTTAAACACAACTTTTCTGACAAAATCCGAAAATTTTTGTCAGAAGCTTTTTTGCTCAACAAAGCGATTTATCAGCATTTCAGCGAGTGGTTTCTGACAAAATTGACAAAACAATAATAATTTTGTCAGACCGTAAAACCGCATAAGCAAAAGTCATTACAGCCTTATCTGACAAAACTGACAAGATTTTGGAATATCTTAATTACACAATTACACACATACTCGTATATTTATAAAAAACATAAATGTATTATTATATTTTCTCGCGTGCGAACAATAGAAATATTTTGTCAGTTTTGTCAGAAGCACTGCTAAATCCCTATAAATAGAGGGATTAGCCTCTGACAAAATACAAAAAAATTTGTCAGAATTTTGTCAGAAATGTCAGTGCTTTGTCAAAGGTCTGCCTCAAAAAACAGGGCATCATCTTTCCGCTATTTACTATAATCATCTGCGCCTGTTATTTTAGACTGATAATAAGCGGACATTTCGCGTCCAACACGCTCGAACAGGTTCTTCTCCCATTCTGCTTTTTCCTCCGGCGTCATCTGATCCAGACGAACCAATCCGCGCTCGCCGCCAAAATCTACCATTGACGGAGCAGCCTTGTATCCGTTCTCGAATACGCGTGTTCCGTCGGGCAGAACCTCAACGACCTCAAGAAAGCGTTTGATACTGCCGTCGGGGTTGAAACACATTGCGAAATCTTTTTTTGCCATACTAACACCTCCATTCTATACAATATAGTATACAATTTGTTATACCACCCCCTTTATTTTCTATCTGTTTTATCATTCACCTATCATCTTTAGGTACTTATAGGACACTAACAGCAGAATAAAAACAGCCGCTCGAAAATTTTCACCGAGCGGCTATTTCTCTTTATATAGATTATGGTAATCTTTTCATATTGTTTAACTGTTTCAAATGATGTTTTAAAACCAATAGCGCACTAATGGCGCACTAAAATCCGATTTCACCCGCAGATTATGACCGCGCTTTAAATAACGAAAACCGCTCAACCCTTACGGTCAAGCGGTTTGTTTATGGCACGCCAGGAGGGATTCGAACCCCCGACCCTCTGGTTCGTAGCCAGATACTC
>JAFLUE010000062.1 GCA_022508945.1 Oscillospiraceae bacterium | reverse complement strand
GAAAAGGAAATAGCCGATCTTATAGAATTATATCTCAAAAACGAGGGGTATACGGTATTCAAGTTTTACAGCGGCAGCGAGGCTCTGTCTTGTATCGAAAATACCGCTTTGGATCTGGCGATTTTAGACGTTATGCTTCCGGATATCGACGGATTTCATATTTGTCGGAAAATACGCGAGAGGTTCTTCTTTCCCGTTATTATGCTCACGGCAAAGGTAGAGGACGGAGATAAAATCATGGGGCTTACTATCGGAGCTGACGATTACATTACGAAGCCCTTTAATCCCTTGGAGGTCGTTGCGAGAGTCAAGACCCAGCTTCGGCGGTATACAAGCTATAACGCTCCCAACAGATCAGAGCCGCAAAGCGAGTATGATATCCGAGGACTGCTTATCAACAAAGAAAATCACAAGTGTCTTTTGTTTGGAAAGGAACTCCCGCTTACTCCGACAGAGTTTTCTATCCTATGGTATTTGTGCGAGCGGCAGGGGGCGGTCGTCACATCGGAGGAGCTGTTTGAGGCGGTATGGGGAGAGAAATTTCTTAACAGCAACAACACCGTGATGGCACATATCGCAAGGCTTCGTGAAAAGATGGCAGAGCCGTCGAAAAATCCGAGATTCATTAAAACCGTCTGGGGAGTGGGATATACCATTGAAAAATAAAGCAAAACGCAAGGCGCAAATATCCAACCGAGTTATCGTAAGCTTTATCGCGGCGTGCCTTATTTGGCTTGCGGCCGTGCTTATCGGATTTTTTCTTGCGTGGGTGATCTGCACTCGGGCAATTATATGGCACAGCGACAATCCGCTTTATCAAATGCTGAAAAGGCTGGAAAGCCTTTCGCCTATCATTATCGTCGTGGCGATCGTTGTCGGCATATTTGTTTTGGGAATAATCCATATCAAGAGAGCGCTTTTGTATCTGGACAATATGGTGGACGCAGCCAAAAGCCTTTCACACCCCGATGACGAGCCGATCGAGCTGCCTGCGGAATTAAATGATATACAAAATGAATTGAATTTGGCGCGGGAACAGGCACTGAGGAATATTGACGCCGCGAATGAAGCTGTTCAGCGAAAGAACGATCTTATCATGTATCTCGCTCACGATTTAAAAACACCGCTCGCCTCGGTTATCGGATATCTTAATCTGCTGAGGGACGAGACCCGGATATCGGAAGAGCTGAGGGAAAAATATCTTTCGATATCTCTGGAAAAGGCTCAGAGGCTTGAAGACCTTATCAATGAGTTTTTTGAGATATCGAGGTTTAATCTTTCCACGGTTACGCTCCAATACAGTAAAATAAGTCTGACGCTGCTTCTTGAACAACTGACATACGAATTTAAGCCGATGCTAAAAGAAAAAGCTCTAAGCTGTAAATTGAATATCGCAGACGACGTAATGCTTAGGTGCGACGCGGATAAGATACAGCGCGTGTTTGATAATCTTTTGCGAAACGCGGTTATTTACAGCTATGAAAATACCGAAATAGAGATCACGGCCCGAACCTGCGGGGAAAATGTAATTATAACATTTGTAAATTTCGGAGATACTATCCCTAAGGAAAAGCTCAACAGAATTTTCGAGCAGTTTTACAGACTTGACGCGGCGCGCTCATCAAGCGGCGGAGCAGGCTTGGGGCTTGCTATAGCGCGGCAGATAGCCGAGCTTCACGGCGGAAAGATCACCGCGAAAAGTGAAAACGAACGGATCGAATTTGAAGTTTCGCTTCCTTTATCGTAAGAAAAACGTAAGAATTTCCGAAGTCAAAAATCATTATTTCATTTTAATTCCCGAATAAAAAAACGCCTTGTTTTTGGTACAATTACTGTGTCAAAAACAAGGCATTTTTATTTACCGACAATCACCGACAAAGCCCGCGGGGCGGTAATTGTGTGTTGTTGGCTTAAGGGGGAAAACAAAATGAAGAAAAGTATCTTGATTCTTGCGGCTTTAACTGCCGCTGTTGTTTTTGCGTCAATTTTTTACGGTATATCGAATTATTCGAGAGCGAACGCAAAAGCCGTGTTTTATTGTGTTGAAAGCGACGAGATGTTATTCAGCAGTAAAGCCGACGAGCGCATTGCTCCCGCGAGCCTTACAAAGCTGCTTGCGGCTTCTGTCGCGCTGTATTACATAGATCCCGACGAGGTGTTTACCGTAGGCTCGGAGCAGGAGCTTGTGCCTAAAGGCTCAAGCGTTTGTCTGATCTTGCCGGGGCATAGGCTTACGCTATGCGACCTTATAACGGGAATGCTGATGGCTTCGGGGAACGACGCGGCTTATACTGTCGCGGTAGGGACGGCGAGAGCGTTAGACCCCGACGCTTCGATGACGGATATGGAGGCTGTGGAAAAATTCTGCGGGCTGATGAACGACTTCGCGAAAGAACTCGGAATGTCAAACAGTCATTTTACAACTCCCGACGGCAGCGACGATGACGGTCAATATACGACCGTGTCCGATCTGCTTATGTTGGCGAAGTACGCTTTATCCGTTCCCGAGATATGTGAGATAGCGGGAACTTATCGGAAATATGTCGTGTTTGAATCGGGCGAGAATATCACCTGGACAAATTCAAACAAGCTGCTCTGCCCGGAAAGCAGGTTCTATTCGGAATATGCTGTGGGGCTGAAGACCGGAACGACCTCCCGCGCGGGAAACTGCCTTATCGCGGCGTTCAAGAAAGACGGAAAAACATATATTTCAATTGCGGCAGGCTGTTTTATGGATATGGACAGATATGAGCTTACTTTGAAAAATTTTTCGGTTTATGCTTAAAATTTTTAAAACCCTCAGTGAAAAGGCGGGTATGACCGATTCGGCTATATCTGCCTTTTTGCCGCTTCAAGCGCGTTTATGACCCTGTCACACCATGCGTCAAACTCCGGATCGTCACGCTGTAATTCGGGGCGGGCGAGAATGTTGTCAAGAGCGAGCCTTGCTCCCTCGGCAAAGCTGACCTTTGGACAATAATCCGGCACGATCCTTTTCAGCTTGCTGTTGTCAAACACGACCGATACCGATTTATCGCCTGTCAGGCTGCCTTCAAAATCATATTCCGAGCCGACAGCCGCCAGAAGATCCGAGGCGACATGATAGGGATGAAGCTCAACGCCGAGCGTTCGGGCTATCGTTTCGTAGATCTGATTCCAGCTCAGCGTTTCGTCGCTCGTTATCTGAAACGCTTCGCCTATTGCATGGGGATTTGCCATAAGCCCCGCAAAGCCTGCCGCAAAATCGGTGTTGAAGGTAAGAGTCCAGAGAGAAGTCCCGTCGCCCTGTATAATGACGGGCTTTTCTTCTTTGATGCGCTTTATCACCTGCCAGAAGCCGTTTTTCCCGCGAACGCCTATAGGAATGTTGTTTTCGCCGTATGTATGGCTCGGACGGACAATGGTTATCGGAAATCCGTTTTCCCGATACAGCTTCATAAGAAGCTCCTCGCAGGCGATCTTGTCTCTTGAGTATTGCCAGAAAGGATTTGCGAGGGCGGTACCTTCATTTACGATATAGCTTCCCGCGGGCTTATGATAGGCGGAAGCGGAGCTTATATAGATATACTGCGCTGTTCTGCCGCCAAACAATCTATAGTCGCGCTCGATATGCTCGGGGACAAACCCGATAAACTCGCATACCGCGTCAAAGCGCATATCGCCGAGCTTTTCCTTTACAAGCTCCTCGTCGTTTATATCCGCTGTTATGGATATCGTGCCCTCGGGCAACGGCTTATTGCCTCTGTTTAAAGCGTAAACCTCCCATTTCTTTTCAAGAAGCCGCCTAACGACCGCGCTGCTTATAGTTCCCGTTCCTCCGATTATAAGTGCTTTCATAAAAAACGCTCTCCTTTGCAAATATCGTTATATCCATTATAGCATAATTCCGCGGATCGTGCAACGGCAAATTTAAATGAGATCAGATGTTCGGTTCGGGAGTTTTTTATTGCCTTATCACATATCTCCGTAAGCAGCGCTTCTATGGCTTTGAGCTGTTCTTCGCGGTAAAGCTCCATATTCTGCGCTTTCACAAAGCCGCCTCAGCTCGTATGGGACTCGATAAAGCCTTCCTCCTCAAGCTGTTTGTAGGCTCGTTTGGTCGTCATAAAGCTGCTCCTTGGCTCAACAGCAAGATCTCGCATTTATCAAATTTATTTTTAGGTCTGTCAAGGGAAAAATAAAATGTTTTCATACATCTTTGTTTGTTTAAGACGAATAAATATTTTCTTGACAATTAAATTAAAATATGGTATAATCAAAAAATAGGTGGGCGGGAATATTTTACAGCAATATTGCACAATAAATTCCTTGTGAAAGCTTCGTGTATTGTGCGTATATACAAAAGTATGTGAAAAATCCGTAATACCTCTTGATTTTTTTTCAAAATAGGGTAAAATATAATTAGCACTCAGACAAAGAGAGTGCTAATTGTAATTATGATTTCAATTTTTAGGAGGAAATAAATATGACAATCAGACCTTTGGCAGACAGAGTTGTAATCAAAGCGGTCGCGGCTGAGGAAACCACAAAAAGCGGTTTTATCCTTACAGCCTCCGCACAGGAAAAGCCGTCTATGGCGGAGGTTGTTGCGGTAGGCCCCGGAGGAGTCGTTGACGGAAAAGAAGTAAAAATGTTTGTTCACGTCGGCGAAAAGGTTATAATAAGCAAGTATTCGGGTACGGACGTAAAGGTTGACGGAGAGGAATACTCCATAGTAAAGCAGGAGGATATCCTCGCGGTCGTTGAGGACGCTCCCAAGGCCGCGGCAAAAGCTTCAAAGCCTGCCGCAAAAAAGCCGGCTGCTAAATCCAAAAAGTAATTGATAAAAATAATTAAAGTACGGAGGATATTATTTTATGGCTAAGGATATTATTTACGGCGAGGAAGCAAGAAAGGCTCTTCAGAAGGGCATCGACACGCTTGCTGATACGGTCAAGATCACGCTCGGCCCGAAGGGCAGAAACGTTGTTCTTGCGAAGAAGTACGGCGCTCCGCTTATCACAAACGACGGCGTGACTATCGCAAAGGAGATCGAGCTTGAGGACGCGTTTGAGAATATGGGCGCGGCTCTTGTAAAGGAAGTTGCCACAAAGACAAACGACGCGGCGGGCGACGGTACAACTACCGCAACGCTTCTTGCTCAGGCGCTTGTTCGCGAGGGTATGAAGAATATTGCCGCGGGCGCTAATCCCATGGTCGTTAAAAAGGGCATGAAGAAGGCTGTTGAAGCGGCTGTCGCGGAGATCAAGAAGAACTCGAAGAAGGTCGCGGGCTCTGCGGATATCGCGCGTGTAGCCACTGTTTCCGCGGGCGACGAGTTTATCGGAAAGCTCATTGCCGAGGCTATGGATAAGGTTACCGCCGACGGCGTAATTACGCTCGAGGAGAGCAAGACCGCCGATACCTACAGCGAGGTCGTTGAGGGTATGCAGTTTGACAGAGGCTATATCTCGCCTTATATGGTGACTGATACAGATAAGATGGAGGCTGTTCTTGACAACCCCTATATCCTTATCACAGACAAGAAGATCTCGTCTATCCAGGACATTCTTCCGCTGCTTGAAAAGCTTGTACAATCGGGCAAGAAGCTGCTGATAATCGCAGAGGACGTTGACGGCGACGCTCTTACAAACCTTATTCTCAACAAACTCCGCGGAGTATTCACCTGTGTAGCGGTAAAGGCTCCCGGCTTCGGCGACAGACGCAAGGAAATGCTTAAGGATATCGCGATCCTTACAGGCGGCGAGGTAATTACCGATGAGCTTGGACTTGAGCTTAAGGACACAGAGGTAAGCCAGCTTGGTACAGCGAAGCAGGTCAAGATCCTCAAGGAGAACACGATCATCGTTGACGGCGCAGGAAAGTCCTCCGACATCAAGGCGAGAGTTTCCGAGATCAAGAGCGCTATTGAAAAGACAACCTCCGAGTTTGACAAGGAAAAGCTTCAGGAGCGCCTTGCAAAGCTTTCGGGCGGTGTTGGCGTAATAAAGGTCGGCGCAGCTACCGAAGTTGAGATGAAGGAAAAGAAGCTTCGCATTGAGGATGCTCTCGCGGCTACGAAGGCTGCTGTTGAAGAGGGCATCGTAGCGGGCGGCGGAGTTGCTCTGATAAACGCGATGCCTGCTGTACAGAAGGTTCTTGACACTCTTTCGGGCGACGAAAAGACAGGCGCGGCTATCGTTTTGAAGGCGCTTGAGGAGCCTATTCGTCAGATCGCGCTCAACGCAGGCGTTGAGGGTTCGGTAATTATCGACACCATCGTAAAGAAGAAGTCCATAGGCTACGGCTATGACGCATATACCGAGACTTACGGAGACATGATAAAGAACGGCATCGTTGACCCCGCAAAGGTTACTCGCTCTGCTTTGCAGAACGCTTCGTCGATTGCGGAAATGGTTCTTACGACCGAGAGCCTTGTTGCGGATAAGCCCGAACCCGAGGTTCCCGCTGCCGCTCCCGCAGGCGCAGGAATGGGCGGAATGTACTGATAGTTTAATAGAGATTAGTTGTTAGTTATAATGAGGAAACGCGCTTGGTATTATCCGAGCGCGTTATTTCTTTATAACTAATCTCTATCAAACTAATTACAATTTGAATATCTGCTTTTCAAACCTCTCTATCGCGTATTCCAACGCGTCGAGGCTGTCAATGTTCGATGTGCCGTTGTCGAGGCGCTTGTCGCGGATCGGATCGCGCTCGTCCCATACCGCGCTTTCAATAGCGTCAATGGTCTGCTTACACTCGTCAACAACAAAAAATCTCCCCGAGGCAATAAGCCTGTTCAGCATATTTATACGGGTGTTTATCGGGCGCTTCCTCGCGTTTGAGACCTCGATCCTTACCGCTTTGCGAAAGCTTTTTACAAGAAGCTGCTCGGCGCTGTCGCAGAAAGCCCTGCTAAGTGTAGGAAAGCGGTTTTTCTCGCGCTCAACAAAGTCCGAAAACGCCGATATCAGATTTTCCGCCGAACGGTTTTCCTTGTCATAATATTCCGATAAGACATATACATTTGAAAACTCCTCGTCAAATCCTACATGAGAAAATGCCGAGGCGCTTCCGCTTCCGCCATAGTCGACCCCCACGACCGACATTATCAGCCGCTTTTCGCCCAGCCTTTCACTAAGCTCGTTTGCCGTGATTATATTTTTCGCCGAAAATCCGTCGTAGATCCTGCCTTCCGCTTTTGTCCAGTTTCCGAGAATGAAGCGGTCGTAAAAAACGCCGTGAAATTCCGTGCGGAGCTGTTCCACATATTCCTTCGGCAGGTAAATATTGTCTTCAAGCTTAAATTTGATCGACAGCAGATCCGCATTTTTGTTGTCGAGATAGTTCTTTTTCAGCCAGTGGTTCGGGTCGTCGGGATTTGTTGTTGAAAACAGCTTTGCACCTCTTTCCGAAAGTCTTGACAAAAGCATTATAAAAAAGCTCTCGGAAAAAAGCGTAAGCTCGTCACAGTACGCGCCCATAAGCGTCATTCCGCGCAGCTTATTTTCCGAGTCGGCATTTGCCGCGCTTTCGAGATATATCTTTCTTCCGAAAAGATGGGCCTCCTTTTTGTAGAGGTTAAATGAAAAGACGTTTCCGAAAAGCTCCTTCATCGGATCGAGAATATTCCTTTTCAGCGTCTGAAGGGTTTTTCCCGCCATAAGATACGCCTTGTTTTTTGGCGAACCCGCGACCCAAAAGCCCCAGACGATCATTGAAATATACGTTTTTCCGCTCCTCACGCTCCCCTCAAAGATGTTTATGCGCTTCATTTTGCCGTTTTTCAGCATGGTTAAGACCGCCTTTTGTTTTGGAGAGAGCGCTTGGTCAAATACCTTCATTACCGTCCTCCTTTCAAAGTTCCTGATAGATCCCGATAAGCTCGTCGAGCTTATCGGCTGAGCTGCTTTCGGTGTTTTCGCTCATAAGCTCGAAGAGCAGCTTAAATACCTTCGCAAGCTTTTCGGGGTCCTTTTCCGCAAGCGCCGTGATGAGTGCTTCGTCCGAAAGCTTTTTTAAAACCGAGTTTCCGAATTTGATAAGCAGACGGTTGTTTTTCTCAAAAAAATCCGAAACGGAAACAATTTTCCTTGCCATAATATCCTCCTTTTTCAGGCGATACCGTACAAAGCCGTCAGGCGGTCTTTGTGCGGTGTTGCCTTTAAATTATCCCGATCCGATCTTGTGCCGACAAATTGAAATATAACCGCTTATTTCATGTTGTTTGCCGCGGCACAAGAGGAAATGACGCAGCACGGATCGGGAGCTGAAGCTAAGTGTTCTGCTCCGTGCTTAAATAATACAGCACCTGTTTGGTGCTGCATTGAGAATAACTCGGCGCGGACTGCATTTTACTGCAAATATCAGCATATACATTACAGAGAAATAATTTCATGCGGAGGTAATGTTATGGAAGATATGAAAAAAATGATCGAACGTTACAAAAGAGAGCTTCTGGAATACAGCAAGGCAGGCGCTCACGAAGCGCAGACCGCCGAATCGGTATCCGACCGGCCGTCTGATTCGCAGTATACCGATATGTCGGTCGGCCGTCCGTCTTCGGAGCGCAAAAAGCCGAGCGTTATCGGATATATTTCCGAGAACGCGCAAAAAGAGCTTGAGAATATGAATGTGCCGGAGGAAATAATCGAAAGCGTTTATCCCAAGGCTTCCGAAGTCAATGATACAGCGGTATCTCCTTCGGAGGACAACGAGACCGTGACTTATACTATCCCCGCGGACAGCGCCGATGTTTCCAACAGCGCCGCGGATGCTCCCATAAACAGTGAAACTAAACCACCGATCTCCGATAATGACGCACAGAATGCTCCGGCAGATGAAGCATCAAATGATGATGAGACCTTCGACAGACCAATGTTCAGTGAGATACCGTCGTTCGATGAAACACGGGAGCAGATAACCGAGGAGAGCGTGCCAAATGAGAACTACCCGACACAAAACACCTCGGGAGTGACCGACAATTCCACCAATACTTCAAAAGCCGATTTCGGAAACAACGAGACCGTTTCAAATGAACAAGCCGAGCGCCTTACGGAACAGCCGATAAGCGGGACCGACCCCGATGAACAGCTTACGGGACGGAATTTTGAAGATATGCGGACCCCGCAGAACGATCCCGACGACGCCATGCAGCAAAACGGAAGCCAGACCAAGCCGAGCGAATTTCCAAAGCCCGTTTATGATACGATCGAGGAATTTGAGGCAAACAATCTCGGCAGAGGAACAATATTGTTTCGCGTTTATACCGCCCGCGAAGCTCTGCCTGTCAGAGGCGCGATATGCAGGATAACAAAAACCTTTGACGGAAAACCTTATACTTTCTATACGCTTGTAACGGACGAAAACGGGCAGACTCCTCCAAAACCGCTTCCCGCGCCGTCAAAGGCTCTTTCGCAGAATTTTGAAAACAAGATCCAGCCGTTTGCGCTTTATGACGCTGTTGTTTCTCGGGACGGATACGCGGATGTTGAGTTTAAGGAAATACCCATATTTGACGGCGTAAGTTCGGTACAGCAGGTAGGAATGGTTCCCGTGCCGAGAATAAACATAAAAAGGGAGGGAGATGCCGATGCCCGATAATCTGCCTTTTGTTCCCGAATCAATAGTTGTACATCTTGGCACGCCAAATTCAAACGCAAGAAACGTCACGCTTTCGTTTCCCAATTACATAAAAAACGTTGCATCGAGCGAGATCTACCCGACATGGCCTGAGGCGGCGCTGCGCGCAAACATCTACGCTCAGATAACCTTTGCGCTGAACCGTGTTTATACCGAGTGGTACCGCTCGCGCGGGTTTGATTTTGACATTACTTCATCAACTCAGTACGACCAGGCGTTTGTATACGGAAGAGACATTTTTGCGAACATAAGCGATATTGTAGACGAGATATTCAACAACTATATTGTGCGCCGCGGAAATATCGAGCCGCTTTTCACACAGTTCTGCAACGGCACCTCCGTTACCTGCTCGGGACTTTCCCAATGGGGAACAGTGACCCTCGCAAACCGCGGATTTACTCCATACGAGATCCTACAGTATTATTACGGAGAAGATATCGATATCGTATACAACGCTCCTATATCTCCGAATATCTCGAGCTATCCCGGAACGCCATTCGGCTTTGGTTCAACGGGAAACGAGGTTCGTATACTTCAGGTCGAGCTGAACCGAATAAGCACAAATTATCCCGCGATACCTAAGATCGTTCCCGCAAACGGGATATACGGCGAAAGCACAGTCGAAGCCGTTCGGACGTTCCAGAGCGTTTTCGGGCTTCCTCAGACGGGGATCGTAAACAAAGCGACATGGTATCAGATAAAGTTTATATTTATCGCGGTAAAGCATCTTTCGGAGCTTACGAGCGAGGGACTTACCGCGGAAGAAACCGAAAACATTTTCGGTGATAATCTCCGCCGCGGTGACACAGGAGAGCGCGTAAGGATAGTTCAGTATTATCTGAACGTCATCGCGTATTTTAATCCCGAGATCCCGTCCGTTCCGGCGAGAGGCGTATTCAACGAGCAGATGGAAAATCAGGTCAAGGCGTTTGAAAGCTTTTACGGACTTTATCCCGACGGCATAGTTGACTTTCGCACATGGCTGCTTATAACCGAGATGTTCCGAAATATTGTAAACAATCTCCCCGAGGGCTATGAAGGCTCGACTGCCGCGCTTTATCCGGGATATAATCTCACCCCGGGAATGAGAAACGACGACGTCAGGGAGTTCCAGACATATCTGAGGGTCGTTGGGCAGAATATAGCGGCGATACCTATTGTTGAGGTCACGGGTTATTTCGGACCTCAGACCGAAAACGCGGTGCTGGTGTTCCAAGAGCTTTACGGCATCACGCCGACGGGAAATGTAGGAGCGTTGACGTGGGACGCCGTAGGGAGAGAATATAACTTTATCCGCTTCGGAACGGAACGGTTTGGATAATATACGGACAGTAAACATTAAACAGTCAAAAGCGCTCGGGATTACCCGAGCGCTCAGCTTGTAGAAAAACCCAAAAGTGATGTTTAGACGAAATTATTTAAAAAGAATTTCAAAATTCACGATCCTCTATTACATTGTTTCGGGCGGATTGATTTAAATAGAAATTTCAAAATGCAGCCGCCGCGGCGGAGCAAAGCATTTTGCCCGAAGGGTATAATGCGCGTAGCCGCGATGCGCGGTTTTGAAATTTCAAATTTAAATAAATTCGGAATAGACAACTTT
>JAFLUE010000061.1 GCA_022508945.1 Oscillospiraceae bacterium | reverse complement strand
AGATAAAGCGCGTTTACAACTTCAAGGGCGTGGGCGAAAAGGATATGTACCTGCTGCATCATGAGGAGCTGGAGAGCCTCGCGCTGAATATAAAGGGCATCAAGCGCATACGCTTCTTTATGACGTTCGGGCAGAGCTATCTCACGCACCTGAAATGTCTGGAAAACGTTGGTATGACAAGCATCGAGCCTATCATGTACGAGGGCAGGGAGATAATCCCGCTGCAATTCTTAAAGGCGGTATTGCCCGACCCCGCTTCGCTCGGACCGAGGACGGTCGGAAAGACGAACATCGGCTGTATTTTCCGCGGCAAAAAGGACGGCAAGGACAAGAACTACTATCTTTATAATATATGCGACCATCAGGAGTGCTATAAAGAGGTCGGCTCGCAGGCGATAAGCTATACAACAGGTGTTCCCGCGATGATAGGCGCGGCAATGGTTCTTACGGGAGCATGGAAAAAGGCGGGCGTGTGGAATGTCGAGCAGCTTGATCCCGATCCGTTTATGGACGCTCTTAACAAGTGGGGACTTCCGTGGGAGGAAGACCGCGATCCTGTTTTGGTGGACTGATCAAAGTAAAACACGGATCTTGAGCGAATTATGAAAGTGTATATACAATCCGATAAAAATAATATCCCGCGCGGTTATAATTTTATGAACGCGTATCAGGGCTTTTACGAAATGGGATTTGAGATCGTTTGTTTTTGTGACCAAGAAAAGCTTCGTGAAAGCGAACGTGGAGATATTGTCGTGGGTTATGTGGACACGGTAAGAGCGCGGCTGAACGATTTCGGCATCACCGCTCCGGAAATCGACTATCTCGACGAATTGAAAAAATATCTGGGGCGGAGAATTTGGAAAACAAAAATGAGCGAAGTAAACAGCGACCCTGCAAAATGGCCTGTGTTTGTAAAGCCTGTTGAGGATAAACAGTTTACGGGAGTGGTCGTAAATTCTCCAAAGGACTTGATAGGCTGCGGGATAGCGGGAGTAAACCAAGATGTTTATTGCTCCGAAGCAGTCGATTTTGAAGCGGAGTGGCAGTGCTTTGTTCGGTATGGAAGAATATTGGACGTTCGACCGTATAAAGGCGATTGGAGAAAGCATTTTGACCCAAATGTGATTGAAAATGCGGTGAGAGATTATCAATCTGCGCCGAAAGGCTACGCGGCGGATTTCGGGCTGACCCGTGACGGAAGAACGCTTTTGGTCGAGATAAACGACGGGTATTCATTAGGGTGCTACGGGTTGTTTTATATCGACTACGCAAAGCTGTTGTCGGCGCGCTGGGCGGAGCTTACAGATACCGAGGACGAGTGCGCGTTTAGTTATTAGAGATTAGTGATTAGTTGTTGGTCGTATGATGAGTAAAAGTGATTGGATAAACAAAGTCGAGACCCCGTGTTACGTTATCGACGAATACAGGCTGAAGAAAAACCTGGAAATATTACGGAGCGTAAAGGAACGTGCGGACTGTAAAATACTGCTTGCGCAGAAGGCGTATTCCGCGTTCGCGACCTATCCGCTTATCGCCGAGTATCTTGACGGCTGTACGGCGAGCGGGCTGTATGAGGCTCGGCTGGGCTATGAGGAAATGGCGAAGCCGTTCGGGCGTGAAAACCACATCTTCTCCCCCGCGTACCGCGATGAGGAGTTCGACGAGATCGCGAAAATATGCGGTCATATCAGCTTCAACAATATACGGCAGTTCGAGAAGTTCAAAGACAGAGCGGGAAAGGCGTCCTGCGGTATTCGGATAAACCCCGAACACTCCACTCAGGAGCATGGCATTTACGACCCGTGCGGCGAGTTTTCAAGGCTCGGTACAACGCTTGTGAATTTCCCCGACCTGCCCGATGGAGCGGAGGGTCTGCATTTTCACACGCTCTGCGAACAGAACGCCGACGCGCTTGCCGAAACAATGTCGGAGGTCGTAAAGAAGTTCGGGAAGTATCTTGGACGGATAAGGTGGCTGAACATGGGCGGCGGACACCACATCACGCGCCCTGATTATGATATTGAACTGCTGATATCTACAATACGTAATGTTCGAGATAAATATAACTTAGAGGTATATCTCGAACCCGGCGAGGCGATAGCTCTTAACGCGGGGTATCTTGTGACAACGGTGCTTGATACGTTCACAAACGGCATGGACATCGCGATAACGGATGCGTCCGCCGCGTGTCATATGCCCGATGTTCTCGAAATGCCATACCGCCCGAACATTCAAGGCTCGGGAGTGAAAGGCGAAAAACCGTTCACCTACCGCCTCGGCGGGAACACCTGTCTCGCGGGCGATATCATCGGCGACTATTCGTTCGACAGCAAGCTGAACGAGGGCGACAGGCTGGTGTTCGAGGATATGGCGATATATTCGATGTGCAAAAACAACACCTTCAACGGCATGGCGCTGCCGTCTATATACATATTAAAAGAGAACGGGGAGCTTATTCTCGTGAAAAAATTCGGTTATTCAGATTTTAAGGAAAGGCTGTGAAAAAATGCCCGTACAGTATAATATGGATCCGTTTTCGGTATTGAAAGTAGTTTACGGCGATACGACCGACGGCTTTGAAAAAAGCGATTTTGAGTCAAATGAAACCGGGCGTGGCATTGTTATGCCGTTTTTGCTGAGGGATTTCCTGGCGAAATACGCATACCTGCCCGTAAACCGCCAAAGCACGAGCGTAAGGTTTTTTCACCCGAACCTGATGACGGTAATGCACTTTACGGCTGAAGGCATCGGCGAGCTGACGCTGTTATGCGTGGGACGTGTCGGAGAGTTTCAGATCGCGGTTAAGAATGAACCGTCCGAGGATCCGCGTGTTTTTCTCGTGCGCCTCGGGACAAAGAGCGAAACACAGGTCCTGCCGTCCGATGACCTTATAAGCGAGCTTATAAAGGTCATGCTTTGTAATCAGCTTCTTACAATGAAGGGCGCGATCATTGCGGAGGAACCTGAGGACGCGGTGCGGCTGATGCGGGAAAACGGCATTGATCTGGATCAGATCGCGTGTGACCCGAAGCTTTCGCGCGAATATTCGTTCAACTATTCCGAGGAAACCGAAACTTTTGCCGTAGCGGAATTTGTCAAAGGCGAATTTCTGAGGTTCTTTTTTGTCAGAAACGAGGAATTCAAGTAAAATATCAAAAATTGGATAATGGAAACCGGCTCGGAATGACGAGCCGGTTTTTTTGTAAAAAAATGTAAAAAAAATGGGGCAAAAACCCCAACATATAGTTTATAAATTTTAAAAATGACCTATATGTTGCGAAAATGGTTAAAAATTTTGATTGATTTTTGACATACTTTAATATTCGTTTTTGTGAAAACTGCACAAAAACATGAACAAAAGTTTATCTTATCTTTTTTCAAAAACATTTAAAATTCTCTTGCAATTCCTGAAAAATTAAGATATAATATGATTGTGGGGAAAAGTGGTTAAAAATTCATAAAAATGGTTCATAAATCCACTGCAAGATCACTTTTCTCAAAATGGGGGATTGTTTCTACGAAAAATGCCGTTTGAGGAGAACGGCGAAAAGGCAGTTTTCAATGGGGATTAATGCTTTCGGAAAAGGGGGGAATAGAAATGTACGGTTCATATGAGCATACCGTCGACGTAAAGGGAAGAATGAACTTTCCCGCAAAGCTGCTCAAAGAACTCGGCGAGCATTTCTATATTTCCAAAAGCATTAATGAAAAATGCCTTACGGTTTACACAAGCGAGAGTTGGGAAGCCCTGCGGGACAAGCTGAAGGGTAACTCCTCGAAAAACGCGCTGGCTGTTCAAAGATTTATATTCGGAAGCGCGTGTGAGGTCGAACCCGATAAGCAGGGCAGGATCGCTATTCCCTTGGCGCTGAGAAATTATGCGGACATAAACGGCGAGGTCGTCGTAGTGGGTATGGCGGATCGCGCGGAGATCTGGCAAAAGGCGGCATGGGAACAGTACATGAGCGACTTTGACGACGTGGATCTGAGCAGTATTCAGGTGGAGCTGGGATTCTGATGGGGGTTGGATTCTCGCACATCTCGGTGCTTTTAAAGGAAACGGTTGATGGCGCTTTTGGAAGCAACAGCGGCGTTTACGCCGACCTTACTGCGGGCGGCGGCGGTCATAGCTTTGAGCTTGCGAAAAGATTAGACCCTAAAACGGGCGGCAGGCTTATTTGCTTGGATACCGATCCGGAGGCGATAGAAGCCGCGAAAAAGCGGCTCGATGGACTTCCGGTGACTTTTGTGAAGTCAAATTTCAGGAAGATCGGCGAGGTTCTGGACAAGTTAGGGGTAAAGGAGCTTGACGGGATAATTGCCGACTTGGGAGTTTCGTCACATCAGCTTGACGAAGCAAAGCGCGGATTTTCATTTCACAGCGACGCGCCGCTCGATATGAGAATGAGCGGCGAGGGCTTGTCCGCGCGTGATGTTGTGAATGAGTACGAGTATGAAGAACTAAAGCGTATCTTATTTGAGTATGGAGAGGAAAAATTCGCGCCGAAGATCGCGAGGGGGATTGTCGATTTTCGCGTGAAAGAACCTATTGAAACAACGGAACAGCTTGCCGAAATAATAAAAAACAGCGTTCCCGCGGCATACAAACGCGAAAAAAATCCATGCAGAAAAAGCTTTCAGGCAATTCGTATCGAAGTAAACGACGAGCTTAACGCGCTGGACGAGGCGCTCGAGGTGGGGTTTGAGCGGCTCAGGGACGGCGGAAAAATGTCTGTAATTACATTTCATTCTCTTGAGGACAGAATTGTCAAAAACCGTTTCAGGGAATTCTGTACGGGCTGTACCTGCCCGCCGGAATTTCCCGTATGTGTCTGCGGAAAGCTTCCGCGCGGAGAGCTTATCACAAAAAAGCCTGTGGCTCCGAGCGCAGACGAGGTTTCAAAAAATCCTCGGAGCAGGAGCGCGAAGCTCAGAGTTATAAAAAAAATAAGGAAATAAAAGGGGTGAAGACCGATGAGCTACCAACATAATTCAAATCTTGCGTACGACTTGTCGCTTTTCGATAGATCAAACAGAGATATCCGCGAAAAACGCGCGGAAAAACCGAACATAAAGCTTAAGGAAGCGCCGTCGGTCTCAAAAAGCGGCTCAAAGCTCAAGGTCGGAGCGGCGGCGGTAATGGTTTTCGCGGCGCTGTGCGCGGTCAATTATTCAAACACCAAAAAGGACGATATATCGAGGCTTTATGAAGAACAGCAGCAAGAGCTTCAGAACGCTCTCGACGACAACGCGCTTCTTCAGAACAAGCTCGAGGCAATGGTAAATACATCGTATATCGAGAAATATGCCGAAGAAACGCTTGGAATGACAAAGGTTTCTCCTTCGCAGAAGAAATACATAAGCGTAAACACCGAAAATCTTGTAAAGATAGAGCAGGAGGAAGACCTCGGCTTTATCGGCAGGATCAAATCATGGTGGGACGAAGTTTTGGAATACATTGGATTTTGACGGCATATTATAGAGTTGACAAGCTATGCCGTCGGCTGAAAACAGCAAGGCTGACAGTTGCTTACTCTCACGCCCGTGTGACAGAGTTTGGGCGCATGAATGAAGGTAAGTAAACCATAGGCTTTGCTTTTTTGGTTTTTTGAGAGGTGGACTCGGTGATCAATTCAAACAACAACAACGGAAAAAACAGAAATATCCCGCCGCAGAATTCCCGCGCTTCGCAGAGCGGCTATGTACACAAAACCGCAAAGAAAAGCGAGAATTTGACTTTAGGCGAGCGCTTTAAGCGGCTGTTAAAAAGATTTGTGGATTTTCTGATAAGAAAAGACAAAGAAGAAGTCGATAAGAAGCCGATCTTGGGTTATCGCGGCAGACAGCTGCTGATACTTGTCGGCGTTTTTGGGTTTGCGGCGTTTGTGGGATATAATCTGCTCAAATACACTATACTCGAGGGAGATAAGTGGCGAATGTTAGCCACTACCCAGCAGACCCGCGAGCTTTCCCTTATGGCAAACCGCGGAACTATCTACGACGCGAACGGCTCTGTATTAGCTCAAAGCTCGACGGTATGGAACATTATCTTGGCTCCGAAGGCTGTATATCTTGAGGAACAGGAACGCTACAAGTCGTATCAGAAAAAGCTCGAGAGGTGGAATGAGGACAAAAGTCCCGATAAAAAGCCGCTTGAGGAATATGTCCCGCTTGATGAGCTTATCGCGGACGGGTTGTGTGAGATACTCGAAAACATTGACCGCGAGAGGATAATAGAGGAGTGTAAGGATCACGCTAAGGGCTACTATATAGTAAAACGCAATGTCGAAAAGCCCGAGGTCATGCTTATACAGAATTTTATGAAGGAAAACGGCATTGGCGCGGACTGTGTTTATACTGAGCAGTCCAGCAAGCGCTATTATCCGAACGGGTCGCTGGCGTCGTCGGTCATAGGTTTTACGAACTTTGACGGCATTGGCGTTTACGGACTTGAGGCGTACTATGACGAATATCTTCGCGGGACCGACGGAAAGGTCTTATATACGACCGACGGCAGAGGTAAGGGCGTTCAGTACGCGGAGGATTATTATCACGCTTCAGTGGACGGATACAGCCTTGTGCTTACGCTCGACGAGGTCATGCAGCACTACTGCGAGAAATATCTCGAACAGTGCGTATCGCAGTATAAGATAATCAACCGCGCGAGCGCGATAATGATGAACTGCAAGACAGGCGGCATAATCGCGATGGCGACGACCCCGTCGTATGATTTGAACAATCCCTCGGAGATAATGGGAAGCTATGAAAAACAGCAGCTCGCCAACCTTGTGGCTTCGGGAGCGACAGACGACGAGATAAGCTCGCTTAATGCCGTTCTCCGCGAGCAGCAGTGGAAAAACAAGGGCGTAAACGAGCTTTATTATCCCGGTTCGGTTTTCAAAACCGTTACCTGCGCTTCTGCTCTCGATCAGGAGGTCGTAAGCAGGGAAACTTCGTTTAACTGCGCCGGTTATTCTATGGTAGCGGGACAAAAGATAAGCTGCTGGAGGACATGGGGCCACGGACCGTTAGACCTTCAGGGCGCGATAACCGCTTCATGCAACCCGTCATTTATTGCTATCGGTCAGGCGCTCGGGCGCGATAAATTCTGCGATTATTTCGAGGCGTTCGGCTTTACCGAGAAAACGGGAATAGATCTCCCCGGAGAAGCGCAAAGCCTTTATGTGCGCCGCGCGAACATGGGTCCTGTTGACCTTGCGGTATCGGCTTTCGGACAGAGCAATAAAATTACGCCGATACAGATGTGTACAGCCTTTGCCGCAATAGTAAACGGAGGTTATCTCGTAACCCCGCACCTTGTGGATAAAATACTTGACAGCGACGGAAATGTTGTTGAAACAAAGACCACGGAAATAAAGCGTCAGGTGATCTCCGAGGAGACCTCGTCGCAGATGCGTGCAATTCTCGAAACGATAGTTAACCAGAACGGCGGAAGCAACGCCTATATCCCCGGCTATAGGATCGGCGGAAAGTCGGGAACCGCCGAGAAAATTGACGAGAACAACGAAGCCAAGAAAACCGATCCCAACGCGAAGATGACCTATGTGTCAACATTCGCGGCGGCTGTTCCTATGGACGATCCGCAGATAGTCATGCTTGTTATGGCGGATACGCCTACAGGCTCGGCATATTACGGCTCAACCGTAACGGCGCCCGTTATTTCCTCGGTATTCAACGAGGGACTCGAGCATATGGGCATCTACCCGACATATACCGCCGAGGAGCAGGAGAAAATGGACGCGGTCGTTCCGAATGTTATCGGAAACGTGTCAATAAACGCCGAGAGCTATCTTGTCTCAAACGGCTTTAAGGTGCGCTTTGTCGGAAATGAGACCGGAAACGAAAAAGCAACCGCTCAGATACCTCCTTCGGGAACAAGCATACCCAAAGGCTCGACGGTCGTAGTATATTTCGGCGACAGCAAGGCCGAAACCGGAAAAGTACCGAATGTTAAGGGAATGAGCGTTGCAAAGGCAAACGAAGCCATAGTAAACGCGGGCTTTAACATAAAGATATCGGGCGGCGCGGCTGAAAACGCGAATGCAGTTGCCGTAGAGCAAAGCCTTGAGCCGGGACTTGTCGCGTATAAAGGCTCGGTCGTTGAGGTCACGTTTATGGTCGATGACCGCGGAGATTGATAGAATGAAGATAAGCGAGCTTTTTAAGCAAACAGCGGATATTCCCGAGGAATTGGGCGAAAAAATGATCGAGGGGGTTACCTCGGACAGCCGCGAGGTGCAAAAGGACTATGTTTTTGTATGCATCGAGGGCGAAAATTTTGACGGCCATTCCATGGCAAAAAAAGCTCTCGAGCTTGGCGCGGCGGCTGTCGTGACGCAGAAAAAGCTCGGGCTTGAACAGGAAATAAACGTATTGAACACGCGCGAGGTCTATCCCGAGCTGTTGTCGGTCTTTTACGGAAGCCCCGAAAAAACTCTGAACATCTGCGCTGTTACGGGGACAAACGGTAAGACCACCATCGCCGGTATCTGCGCTCAGCTTACGCGCCTAATGGGTCACAGAACGGGAATTATCGGAACGCTCGGAACGGACACCGGAAGCGGACTTAAATATTCACACGACGGTCCGCCGACGACTCCCGAGCCGCGAAAGCTGTACTCGCTTTTTGAGGAAATGGTGAGCGAGGGAACGGAATATTGCTTTGTCGAGGCTTCAAGTCAGGCTCTCGCCCAGCACCGCTTCGCGAAAAACTGCTTTAACGCCGCGGCGTTTACAAACCTCACCCGCGACCACCTCGATTACCATAAGACAATGGAAAACTATTTCGCGGCGAAGCTGATGCTGTTCGATAACTGCAAGCAGGCTGTGGTTAACATCGACGATGAATACGGCGAAAAAACAGCGGAATACTGCCGAAAAAACGGCGTTCCCGTAAAAACTGTTTCGCTTAAAGGAAATGCGGATTTCTACACCGAGCTTGTAAAAATATATCCGGACAGGGCGGAATTCATCTTCACCGATTCCGCGGCAAAAAAAAGCTATCCCGTGCGGTTTGCGCTGACGGGAGAATATAACGTGATAAACGCGCTTACGGCTGTGGTTATGTGCAGTCTGCTCGGGTTTCATACAGATGAGATCGTAAGCGCGCTCGAACGGATAAGGGGCGTGAGCGGGCGGCTCGAAACGCTTTACAGCGGCGAGTTTACAGTCATCCGCGACTACGCGCATACCGAGGACGGACTTGAAAAGCTGCTTTCTACGCTGAAGCCCCTCACGAAAAACCGCCTTATCTGCCTGTTCGGCGCGGCGGGAGAGCGCGACGCGGGAAAGCGCCCCGATATGGGAAAAACCGCGGCAAAATACTCGGATATGCTTATCGTGACAACTGACAGTCCGCGCCACGAAGACCCTCAGCAAACTATCGACGATGTTGTAAGGGGGATACCGAGCGGCACTTTGTACGAGGAATATACCGACCGCGAAAGAGCGGTAGTGCGCGCGCTTGAAATTGCCGAAAAAGGCGATATCGTAGCGCTTTGCGGAAAGGGTCACGAGGACTATCAGGCGATTGGCGACGAATATCTTCATTTCGACGAAAAGGAAATAGTCGATAAATATTTTGGGGTTCTCTAAAAACGGGACAAAAGCAGATTTTTACGGATCCTCTGAAACGGCAGGTGATTATGTGTTTACGGCAAAGGAAATTGCAAAGGTGACAAACGGCGTTCTTGTCGGAAACGACGCGGTCGTAAGCTCGGTTTCGACAGACACGCGTACAATTGAAGACGGCGCGCTTTTTGTCGCTGTAAAGGGCGAGAATTTCGACGGCAACGATTTTATCGAAAAAGCATTTGAAAACGGCGCGGCAGCCGCGATATCCGACGCGGAAAAACGCGTGGAAAATGTTGAAAAGCCTGTTATATATGTTAAAAATTCGAGAACAGCCCAGCTTATGCTCGCGCGGTATTACAGAGATAAATTTGACGTGAGGATATGCGGAGTTACCGGTTCGGTCGGGAAAACCTCGACAAAGGATATGATCTATGCGGTTTTGTCCGCGAAATTTCCCACGCTTAAGACCGAGGGCAATTTCAATAACGACATCGGGCTTCCGAAAACGCTTTTCCGCCTGGACGACAGTTTCAGGGCGGGCGTTATCGAAATGGGGATGAGCGGGCTTGGCGAAATAAGCGAGCTGTCAAAAGCGGCACATCCCGACTGTGCGGTAATTACAAACATCGGCTGGTGTCATATCGAGAATCTCAAAACGCGGGAAAACATTCTTTCCGCAAAGCTTGAGATACTTGACGGAGCGGACGAAACCTCGCCGTTGATAGTCTGCGGAGACGACGAGTTTTTGAGAAACGCTGATTTTGATAAAACAGGCGACAGAAGGATCATACGGTATGGATTTGGGAACGTCTGCGACGTGTATGCAGACAGCGTTATTCACCAAGAAAACGGAGAACGCTTTACGCTTCATTATAACGGAAGCAGCTATGAAGCAAGCGTTCCCGCGGTCGGAGAACATCACATTCTGAACGCTCTCGCGGCATTCTGCGTGGGGATTGAGTTCGGAATGACGGCAGAGGAGATAATCCCCGCTTTTATGGCTTATGAAGCGTCGGGCATGAGGCAGAAGATCGAAAAGCGCGGAGATTATACACTGATCTTAGACTGCTATAACGCAAGTCCGACCTCTATGCAAAGCTCGCTTCGTGTTTTGGGAACAATGAGCGGCAGAAAGATCGCGGTTTTGGGGGATATGCTCGAGCTTGGGGAAATGTCGGAAAAGCTGCACACAGGGCTTGCGGAGTATGTTGAGAAAAACGCTGACATGGTGTTTCTGTTCGGAACAGAGATGAAGGCGCTCCGTGACGAGCTTTTCAGGCGGGAGTTCCCTGTGTTCCACAGCGAGAACAAAGCCGAGCTTACCGACCTTCTTGTACAGAATATAAAAAGCGGCGACAAAATTTTGTTTAAAGGCAGCCGCGGAATGAAAATGGAAGATATAGCGAAAAGGGTAGTGTAGATAATGGTTCAAACCACTCAGTGGTATCGAGCGGATTGATTTAAAAAGAAATTTCAAAACTGCACAAAACCGCGCAAAGCTGCGCTTTGCGCTATCTAAGCATTGCTTCACACTCCGCTTCGCTCCGTGTTCAGACAATGCTTGATTTTTGAAATTTCGCGCTTGAATATTATGTGGTAACGGGCGGATTGATTTAAATAAAAATTTCAAAACCGCGCAAAGCT
>JAFLUE010000060.1 GCA_022508945.1 Oscillospiraceae bacterium | reverse complement strand
TTCGTAATGTCATTGTAATTATTTGTTCACTTTTAAATGTTCCACGTAGAACATTCCAGTCTGTATATTAATCTTAAAAAACAACGCAGTAGTCAATCGCGAAATTTCAAAAATTATCGACGCGTATGAGCGCAGCTCATACGCGTCGATTTGATAGCTCAGCACGCCGAAGGCGCGCTGAGCGGTTTTGAAATTTCCTTTTAAATAAATCCGTCAAAACAACGCTTTAAGGTTTTTCAATAAGCTGAAATGTTCCACGTGGAACATTGACCCTGTCCAAACAGCATCGATCCCGACTGTAAAAAGGCAAAAAAACGCGCCGAGACAGCCGTTAAAGCCGCCTTGGCGCAGTCTGAAAATAACAACAATTTCGAAAGTATTGTCTCGGGAGCAAAAACATTGTCAGATGTTTATGGGAAATCTTAAGGTATACTCATAAAAATTTTCCGATTTAGACTCCGAAAGCTCACAGGGAACTTTATCATCTCTTATCCGCTTTATAAGAGCGTTAAGCGAGTTTAAATACAGTCTTGCGGGAACGGAGCAAATGACTTTTGCGCTTTTTCTTCTGCGTTTTTGAGGAGTCTCGGAAAGAATAAGGTTTACAAGCTCCTCTGTCTGCTCTATGCTCAGTCTTTTTGAAACTACCGTTTCAATTGCCCGCGAGCGTGACAGATCATCGTCGATCCTTATAAGCGCCCTTGCCTGACGCTCGGAAAGTCCGCCCGTAAGCAAAAGCCTTCTCTCGCCCTCGGTAAAACGAAGAAGCCTTATCTTGTTTGCTATGGTAGACTGGGCTTTTCCAAGACGAACCGCCGCCTGCTCCTGGGTAAGCCCATATACATTGAGCAGCTTTTCGATCGCGATCGCTTCCTCAAAATAGCTGAGATCCTTTCGCTGGATATTTTCGATCAAAGCGAGAACCGCCGACTCCTCCTCCCCGACATTTTTTATAATGCACGGGACCTCGGTCATTCCCGCAAGCTTTGCCGCGCGAAAACGGCGCTCTCCGCTGATTATTTCATAAATCGCGCCCCTTCTCCTGACAATGATCGGCTGTAAGATACCGTTTTCCTTTATGCTTTGTGAGAGCGATCTTAACGCGTCATCGTTAAACTCCTTTCGCGGCTGGGATTTGTTCGGGATAACCATTCCCACGTCTGCCATTATTACCTGACCTGCTATTTTTTCCTTTTGTTTAAATAATCCGTTCATATGTATACCTCCTTTGCTGACTTAATTCTACCACAGGAGGGAAATTATTTCCACAGAAAAATATCGCGAAAGACGATATTTCCCGACAAAAAAAGCCGCTTTACAGCGGCTTTTTCTTGATATTTGCGGAGCTTCGGGGGTATTTTGTCGGGGTCTGACGAACTTTTTTTATAATAACCAGCCTTCGCGGGTCTCCGTTCAGAAGCTTATAATCCTTCGTCGCTTCAAGCTTCGCGCCGAGCGCTTCAAGCGCGCTCATGGCGTCATTCGGATCTTCGTTTACGGACTTCAGCGCCGCAAATAATCCGCCGACCTTTACAAAAGGAACACAATATTCGGAAAGCGTCGGAAGTGCAGCAACCGCCCTCGCACACGCAAGATCAAATTCCTCGCGCCGTATCCTGCCAAGCTCCTCTCCGCGCGCGTGAATGATCTCAGCTTTTATCCCAAGCAGCTCACACGCCTTTTGCAAATAAACGCACCTTTTTTCCAGACTGTCCACAAGCGTTCCGCGCAGATCCTCTCTCCAAATGAGCAAGGGCAGCGACGGGAATCCCGCGCCCGTCCCCACATCGATAAAGCTTGAATTTTTCGGGATATCGAGCATTGTAAACGGAAGTATGCTGTCTATAAAATGCTTCTCGACAATATCCCCGAATTCCGTTATTGACGTCAGATTTACGCGTTTGTTATACTCAACCAGAAAACCGCTCAGCATATCGAGCTTTTTTGCCTTTTCATCCGTAAGCTCGATACCTGCCCTTCCAAACTCATTAAGAATATACTCAGCTCTGTCCATTTTTACCTTTCCCCGCAAGCCAGATAAGCAGAACCGAAACATCCGCGGGATTTACTCCCGAGATCCTTCCCGCCTGCCCGATATTCAGCGGCTTGTGCTTGTTCAGTTTTTCCTGTGCCTCAAGCCTCAGCCCCTTTATTGTTCTGTAGTCAACATCGGTCGGAAGAAGCTTTTTCTCCAGCTTCCTCATTTTATCGACCTGCTCCTGCTGAATTTTAATATATCCCGAGTATTTAAGCTCGGTCTCGATCCTGTTTATAAGCGACACACCGAGCTTCGGACGCTCAGCGTCAAACTCCGCAAAATCAACATATGAAAGCTGCGGACGCTTTAAAAGCTCATACAGACGAACTCCGGAGTTTATCGGAGAAGTTCCCTTTTCCGTAAGCATTTTATTTACCTCGTCCGTCGGGTGTATAGTCACACTCTTTATGCGTAAAAGCTCTTTTTCAAGAGCCTCACAGCTCTCAATAAACCTTTTATATCTCTCTTCGGAAATAAGTCCTATCCCATGGCCTATCGGAAGCAGCCGCTCGGGAGCGTTATCCTGCCGCAGTATCAAACGGAACTCGCTTCTCGAAGTCATCATTCTGTAAGGCTCCGAACAGCCCTTTGTCACTAAATCATCTATCAATGTCCCGATATAACTCGAAGCCCTGTCAAGAATAAGCGGCGGTCTGTTATTGATCTTAAGCGCCGCGTTTATCCCCGCGACAAGACCCTGCGCGGCGGCTTCCTCATAACCCGAGGTACAGTTAAACTGTCCCGCGCCGTAAAGCCCGCTTATTTTCTTGAATTCAAGCGTCGCGTTAAGCTCCAGCGGGTCGCAGCAGTCGTATTCAATAGCATAAGCGGGGCGCATTATCTCCGCGTTTTCAAGTCCCCTTATCGTTCTCAGAAACTTAAGCTGAACGTCCTCCGGAAGCGAGCTTGACATCCCCTGCAAATAACATTCGTCCGTGTCAAGACCCATCGGCTCAACAAAAAGCTGGTGGCGCTCCTTGTCCTTAAAGCGCACGATCTTATCCTCAATACTCGGACAATATCTCGGACCGACTCCCTCGATAACTCCCGAATACAGCGGCGAACGATCAAGATTTTCGAGTATCACGCGGTGTGTTTCAGCGTTGGTGTAAGTAACATAACAGTCCGCCTTGTTCGTCAGTTCGGCGGTGTTGTCAAAAGAAAACGGCATTATCTCCTCGTCGCCGCTCTGCTTTTCCATAACCGAAAAATCGACCGAGCGCTTATGGACGCGCGCGGGAGTCCCCGTCTTAAACCGCCGCATTGAGATCCCGAGCTTTTTAAGACATTCCGTAAGCTCGGTTGACGGAAGAACATTGTCGGGACCCGACGCGTAATTAAGCTCGCCTATATGTATTTTTCCGTTGAGATAAGTCCCCGTTGTTATTATCGCAGCTTTACAGGGATAAACCGCGCCAAGCTTTGTCCGAACGGCAGTTACCCTTCCGTCCTCAACGTCGACCGCCGTAACCTCGCCCTGCTTAATAAACAAATTTTCGGTCTTTTCAAGCACGGATTTCATATAACCGTGATATTTCACTCGGTCGCTCTGAACTCTCAGGCTGTGAACAGCAGGACCCTTTCCCCTGTTCAAAATTCGCGACTGGATAAATGTCGCGTCTGCCGCCTTTCCCATTTCGCCGCCGAGCGCGTCGATCTCGCACACGATCTGCCCTTTTGCCGAGCCTCCGATACACGGATTACACGGCATATTTGCTATACAGTCGAGCGAAAGCGTAAAAACCGCTGTTTTAATCCCCAGCCTCGCCGCAGCCAGCGCCGCTTCACAGCCCGCGTGTCCCGCGCCTATTACGCAGACGTCGTATTCCTCAAGAGTGTACATAAAAATCCTCTCTATTATATTAAACCTTTTTTATCGGTATCCTAATCACCGTTTTCAGCTTTTCGGGAGCTGTTCTTCTCGGGTCGGAAAGATATATTTCGTGATGAAAACGAAAATCATTGATATCAACTGCATATCCCTCTTTAACAAGAAACTCCTCCATCAGTTCAATAGTTCTCGGCTCATTATCATAAGAACCGATGTGCATACACTGAACGCAAAGCCCCTCGTCAACAGTCAAAAACTCAGCCTTTGAAAAATCCGTTTTCTTCTTCCTTCCGGCCTCTGAAACTGCCCAATCGAACTCATTTTTCGTCACAAAATCAGGAAGCCTTATGACCGAAATAAACTCAAATTTTTCCTTTTGAGAATAGTCTATCCTGTCACAGCCCTCCTGCTTCCAGAATCCCTCAAGCGGCGGCACAACAAAATCAAAATACCCATAAATTTTGTGATCGCCCATTTTACTCATCTTTATTGTAAAAGCGATCCCGTAAAGCAGTCCTATCGACGCCTTATATTCGCTGTCCTCCGCGTTCGGATCGCCCTTTCCGCGTACAGCTATATAGTTCATTTTCGGCACCTCGACAATTGAGGGCTTGCTTTTCGGAAGATAAAACTCTTTATATTCCTTTTTAAAATCAAAAGCCATTCCAAACCTCTGCTTCATTAAAATTGTTCCACATGGAACAATCAGTCATATTTAACCAAATCATTGTCAACAATAAATTTCAAATTAGTCCTGCCATTCATCCATAACGCGTTCCTTGCTCCGTTTTTATAATCCGCTATCTGCTTTTTCATTTCATCCGAAAGACCGTCATATATTTCCCGAACCTTTTCCCGGATAGCCGACATACCGAGCTTATCCGCTATAAAATCCAAATGAACATTATACTCGTCAAAATGCTCTTTAAGTAAGCTCTCCGCCGCCGCGGGATAATCGTCTTCAAATTGCCTGCATAAACTGACCGCGGTATTTTGTATTCTGCCGTTTAAGTCCTCAAAGGAGGAAAGAAGCTTTTCTTCCGTAGAAATATCATACCAACAACTGTAATACGGAACATAAAGATCCGGACGATATGACAATGACGCGATAACACTATCCTCAGGCGATTTTCCATAGCTTTTGCAGCATAGCCTGAATTCGGCGTTTACTTCTACATTCTCATGTGAGATATTCCATTTTGAGAAAAAGAAATCGATCTCAAATAACAGATCCCGAACCGTCTTTTTAAGACAATTTTTGCTTTTAACATACCTCCAGCCTGTCGATTCGGAAAGGCTTACGAAAAGCCTTTGAGCAGCTTCCTCCACAGAAAAAACGTATGTCATTTTCTTCTCCCGTAAATTTCGGCATATCATACTAATTTTCCGTTAAAAGCAGACAATACACAAACCTCTCCTCGAGAGAAGAGAATATGCGCGGACTCCGCCCCAACCCTTTTCAAAGGGCGCATTATGCCCTTTGAGAACCCAGAATTATGTCTGCTTTCTATCGAAAAACAGTATTATATTACAAATACAGCCATTGTAATAATTTTCCCGAACAAGCTGTTCGGGAAAACCATATTTATTCCTGCAAGCCTTCTTCGGAGCCTTCCTCCTCGGAATTATCATCATCCAAAACAGGCTCATCGGGTTCGACAACTTCAGCCGCATCCTCCGCCAATGAAGCCGCGACCTCCTCGTCGGTCGACTTTTCGACCTCTTCAGTCTGCTCGTCATCATCGTGAGCCGTGCGCGTAAATGTCACAAGCCTGTCGTTTTCGCCCAGGCGCATAACATGAACGCCCGAAGCTGTTCTTCCCATTACCCTCAGATCGTTTGCGCGTATTCTGATAATAACTCCCTCGGCACTGATAAGAATAACATCGTCATCGGGACCCAGAGTTCTTATTCCGACAACATATCCCTTTTCATCGCTCACGGGGTAGTTCTTAAGTCCGAGTCCGCCGCGGTTCTGCAAACGGTAGCTCGAAACCGCGCATCTTCTTCCCATTCCCCTGTCCGTAACGGTAAGAACCGTTGCGTTTTCATCAAAGATCTTTGTCGCCCCCACAACATAGTCGTCCCCGCGGAATCGAATCGCTCTTACTCCGTGTGCGATTCTTCCCATCGAGCGGACGTTGTTTTCGTCAAAGCGTATCGCCGCGCCGTTGTGTGTCGCGACAATAGCCGTACAGTCTCCCTCTGTCAGAAATCCCGCGGCTATCTCGTCATTATCGTTAAGAGTGATCGCCCTTAAACCGCCCTTGCGGATATTTTTAAATTCCGAAAGCCTTGTACGCTTTACAAGTCCGTTTTTAGTTATGCATATAAAGTATTTGTTCTCCCCAAAGTCCTTTGTCGTCATCATCGCTGCGACCTTTTCGTCCTCAGAAAGCTGGAGAAGATTTACTATATTCATTCCGCGCGACTGCTTACTGCCCTCGGGGATCTCATAACACTTAAGCCGGAACATATTGCCCTTGTTGGTGATAAACAGAATGTTCTCATGAGTTGACGAGATAAACATACTGTCCACAAAATCTTCCTCGCGCTGCTTCATTCCCGAAACTCCGCGTCCGCCGCGCTTCTGGATATTGTAGACCTCTACGGGCTGGCGCTTTATATAACCCATATTCGTAAAGGTAACAACATCGTCCTCTTCCGGGATAAGATCCTCTATATCGACCTCTCCGCTTACAGGCTCGATAGCCGTGCGGCGCTCGTCGGAGTATTTCTTCTTTATCTCCGCAAGCTCCTCTCCTACAAGGTGAAGCATTTTTCCGCTGTCGGAAAGCAGCGCCTCGAGGCTCTTTATAAGCTCACGCTTCTGCAAAAGCTCGTCCTCGACCTTGCTCTTTTCCATTCCCGTAAGAGAACCCAAGGTCATTTTTACGATCGCGTCCGCCTGGATCTCCGTGAGAGAATACGTATGCTCGCTGAATAATCCCGTCTGAGAAACGTCAACATTCTTAAAGCGTTCAATAAGCCGTTCCTTGCCCTCCTGAATGGTCTTCGAGCTTCTCAGTATTGCTATGACCTCGTCAATAAAGTCAATAGCGATCATCAGACCCTCAAGAATATGCTCGCGTTCCTTTGCTTTATCAAGGTCATACTTTGTTCTTCTTGTAACAACATCGACCTGGTGGTTCAGATAATGCGTAAGCATTTCCTTAAGCGTAAGTGTTTTCGGCTCGCCGTTTACGAGAGCTATCATAATTACGCCTATAGTATCCTGAAGCTGTGTATATGTGTAAAGCTTATTAAGCACAACATTCGCGTTTGCGTCGCGCTTAAGTTCAATAACTATTCTCATTCCGTCGCGGTCGGACTCGTCGCGGACCGCAGAGATCCCATCGATTCTCTTGTCGCGCATCAGCTCGCCGATATTCGCGAGCATACGCGCCTTGTTTACCATATAAGGAATTTCATCAACAATAATGCGGGTATGAGTAGACTCCTCGACAATATTCGCTCTTCCGCGCAGAATGATCTTTCCGCGTCCGGTATAATATGCGGAGCGTATCCCGCTGTAGCCCATAATAATGCCGCCTGTCGGGAAATCCGGACCCTTTATACAGTTCATAAGCTCCTCGATCGAAACATCGGGGTTTTCGATCATAAGCTGTATAGCGTCAACGACCTCGCCTAAGTTGTGCGGGGGAATATTTGTAGCCATTCCCACGGCAATTCCGTTCGAACCGTTACAAAGCAGATTCGGAAAACGCGACGGAAGAACAACAGGTTCAATAAGCTTGTCGTCATAGTTTGTCTGAAAATCAACAACTTTTTTGTTGATATCGGAAACCATCTCATTTGATATTTTAGACAAACGAGCCTCCGTATAACGGTATGCCGCGGGCGGGTCGCCGTCGATCGAACCGAAGTTTCCGTGACCGTCTATAAGAGGATAACGCATGGAAAACTTCTGTGCAAGACGAACAAGCGCGTCATACACAGAAGCGTCGCCGTGGGGATGATATTTACCGAGAACTTCTCCGACAGTATACGCACACTTGCGGAAAGGCTTGTCCGAGGTATTTCCCGCGTCGTTCATCGTATAAATGATCCTGCGGTGAACGGGCTTGAAGCCGTCGCGAACATCGGGCAGCGCCCTTGATGTTATTACCGCCATTGAATACTCGATAAAGGAATACTTCATCGTTTCTTCAAGGTCAATATTCTGAAGCTTTTCAAGGCTAAAATCTACTTCCATTTGTCCTCCATATCAGGTCAATATTCGTTAATATTCGTCAATCTTCATTTTCCGTCATTTTTGTCAAATGCTCCCGAACCTTATTCTGGACCTCTTCCGAAAGACAGCGCTTCGGAAAGCAGTATATCTGCTGTCTGTTATAAACGAGATAAAGAGAGATCTTGTCCTCCATAAAATTAAGCAGATCGTTTTTGAATTTAAAAACAGATTTAATAGGTGTCGGCTCCTTTGTTTTTTCATCGTCTTCGGGTCCTGCCTCGGAAGCTTCCTCAATATTATCTCCGTCTTCGGATATATCTTTATGCTTAATTATTGTTTCGATCTCTATCTTATCCTTATAGACCGTACAGCAATAATCCTCGGGATCCATTTTGCTGAGCGTTTTAATAATGCTTTTTCTTATTCTTGTCTTTGCCGTAAGATGATAAAAAAGTCCGAACAAACAGCAAGCCACGGCAATATACAGAATGACATTTGTCGGATTAAACACTATCGCGACAATCCCTCCCGCCGCAATAAGCAGATAAGCGACAGTAAACATAATCCCGCGCTTTGAAGAAAACTCTTTTTGAAACATTTTCATCGCCGCGTCTGTTTCCTCAAGCGAATTATCGTAGGTGAAGCTTACTATAGGCTCGTTTTTTGCCTTTTTTTCAAGCTCCTCTTTTTTTAAATCGGGTAATAGACCGTTTATAATTATCACCTCTGATTACTCAGACTGCCGATAAGCTCCCATCTGCTTTACTCAGCTTTGCCATACAACAGTTATCCGTGGTATGACAGAGGTTTGCGAAGCATACTCCGTTCGCACATCCGAGTGCTTCTCAACAGTCTGATAGTAGATTTTTTCTACAGTTGATATTTATAATAGGATTTATACATCCAAATTTTCCGCAAGCTTAGCGTTCTGTTCAATAAAGCGGCGGCGCGGCTCAACCTTATCGCCCATTAAGATTGTCATTATCTCGTCAGCCTTTGCCGCGTCCTCAACAGAAACACGAAGCATAGTTCTGGTCTCGGGGTTCATTGTTGTTTCCCATAGCTGAGAGGGATCCATCTCGCCAAGACCTTTATAGCGCTGAACGTCGATCTTGCTGTTTTCTCCTCCTCCAAGCTCCGAAATAAAAGCGTCTCTCTCTTCATCGGAAAACGCATAGCGAACCTGCTTTCCCTTTGATATCTTAAACAGGGGCGGCTGGGCGATATAAACATGTCCGTTTTCAAGAAGCGGCCGCATAAATCTGAAGAAGAATGTAAGCATAAGCGTTCTGATATGCAGTCCATCCACGTCCGCATCCGCCATTATAATAACTCTTCCATAACGAAGCTTTGTCAGATCGAAGTCCTCCGCGATCCCCGTTCCGAGCGCCTTTACCACAGGCAAAAGCTTGTCGTTGTTATAAACCTTATCGGCGCGCGCCTTTTCTACATTCAGCATTTTTCCCCAGAGCGACAGAATTGCCTGAAAGCGCCTGTCTCTGCCCTCTTTTGCGGAGCCTCCCGCGGAATCTCCCTCAACGATGTATATCTCGGTATGAGTCGGATCAGAATCCGAACAGTCCGCAAGCTTTCCGGGAAGACCGTTGCTGTCCATAATAGACTTTCTCTTTGCCTCCATGGCGCGTTTTGCCGCGTCGCGGGCCGCCTGAGAATTTATAGCCTTATTCATTATTATCTGAGCAGTCTCGGGATGTTCCTCAAAATAATAGGTAAGCTGCTCGGTTATTACTTTATATACCGCGGGCTGAACCTCGGGATTTCCGAGCTTTCCCTTTGTCTGTCCCTCAAATTCACATTCATGGCATTTTACCGAGATAATAGCGTTTATCGCCTCGCGGATAGCCTCTCCGCTTATTGCGGTAAAGGTTTTTTCCTCCTCGCCTTTTTTCGAGGCTTTTTTCTTTACCTTGTTCTTTTCGTTTGTTTCCTTATACTGTTTTGTATAATCATTTATTACCTTATTCAGCGCGCGCTTAAACCCAAGCTCATGCATACCGCCCTCGCTCGTATGGATATTGTTTGCGAAAGAGCGGAAAACCTCGCTGTTAAAGTCGGTCGTATACTGAAACGCGGCTTCGATCTGAACGTCGTTTGCCGTTCCCTTGAGGTAAATGATATCCGGGTGAAGGACCTCGGCGTCTCTCTTTTTGTTCAGCCATTCGATATAAGAGCATATCCCGCCCTCATAGCAAAACTCGTCATTTTTGATATCATTTTCATCACGCAGATCGTGAAGCCTTATTTTCAGCCCCGCGTTCAAAAACGCCTCCTCGCGCATTCGCTCCTGAAGCGTTTCATAATTGAACACCGTCGTATGGAATATCTCGCCGTCGGGTTTAAATACAACGGTCGTTCCCGTATGGTCGGTCTTACCTACAACCTTTATAGGCTCCGAATACTCGCCCCTGTCGAATCGCTGAAAATGCACATTTTCGCCGTCGTGTATCTCGACCTCGAGCCACTCCGAAAGCGCATTCACGACAGACGCACCAACTCCGTGAAGTCCGCCCGAAACCTTATACACGTCGTTATCAAATTTACCGCCCGCGTGAAGCACGGTAAAAACAAGCGTCGCCGCGGAAATTCCCTCCGAATGGTTTATTCCCGTAGGAACGCCGCGCCCGTTATCTATTACGCGAATCACATTATCAGGCAGTATCGAAACATCAATTTCCGTACAGAAGCCCGCCAGCGCCTCGTCAATGGCGTTGTCCACAATTTCATAAACAAGATGATGAAGTCCGCTTTCGCCCGTCGAACCGATATACATTCCCGGGCGCTTTCTTACGGGATCGAGTCCTTTTAAAACCTTTATTTCGTCCGCGCCGTAATTGACTTCCGTCATATTTTCATTTTCAGCCATTTTTCCTCCTGTATGAAAAATCACAATAAAACATATTACCCATTATCCATTATATTATATATAGTATACCACAAATACGCGATAATTGCAAGCATTTTGAGTATTTTTTAGATGATTTTTACAAAAAATTTTATCGAAAAATGTAAAGCGTGTTCACGGCTGAACACGCTCTTTAATCATTCACTTTTTTAATGTACTGCTATAAATCAGAATTTATACTATTGATATACTTAATAATTCAAGTGTTTTTCGGCTGTTCTTCCGCGGAAATGTTTTTCAGTAATTTTTCGGCAGAAACCCCGTACAATTTTGCCAA
>JAFLUE010000006.1 GCA_022508945.1 Oscillospiraceae bacterium | reverse complement strand
TAAAAGTCTTTGAAGGGGAGTTTGAGGGGAAACTTTCTACAGAAAGTTTCCCCTCAAAAAATCTTACGTTGATAGCATTTCTTCCGCGGCTTTAAGGCTTGCGGAGTTTTTGTCGCTTCCGTCGATTATGCGAGCAATCTCCCGAATCCTGCCGTCATAGTCAAGCTCGGTTATTTTCGTGAATGTTCTGCCGTTTTCGACGCTTTTTTCGAGCGCGAGGTGGCATTCGGCTTTCGCGGCGATCTGCGCCAAATGCGTAACGCACATGACCTGACGCGACTCGGAAAGCTCGCGGAGCTTTATCCCGACCTTCTGAGCGGCGCGTCCGCTAATGCCCGTGTCAATTTCATCGAAAATGAGCGTAGGCATATCGTCGCTTTTCGCAAGCACACATTTTATCGCGAGCATTATTCGCGACAGCTCTCCGCCGGACGCGATCTTATTCAGCGGCTTAAGCTCCTCTCCCTCGTTTGCGCTTATCATAAGCTCAACAAGATCCATTCCGCTTATCGAGATTTTGTCGGGATTTACCGCGAAAATTATCCTTACCCCCTGCATATCGAGAAACGTCAGCTCGCGCTTTATTTCCTCGGAAAACCTCTCGGCGGCGGCTTTTCTAAGCTCGGAAATTTCAGCCGCGGCGGTTTTTACCTGCTTTGCGAGAAGGTGCTTTTTTTCATTAAGCTCGGCGGCGCGCTCGTCCGCGTTCGCTATCGCGTCAAGCTCGCTCCTGCATTCGTCCAGATAATCACAAAGCTCGTCGGCAGTCCTGTTGTATTTTCGCATTGCCGTTTTGAGAAGCGACATCTTGTCCGAAAGCTCCGCCTCGTTGTTCTCCGCATAAATGTCGCTTAAAGAATATATTTCCGCGGAAATATCGTTCGCCTCGCTCACTGCCGAAGAAAGTCTCGCGGCAAGCTCCGCGGTTTTAGGCTCAAGATCGGAAATACTGTCCAGATAATTCATCGAATCCCTCAGCATTTCAACCGCCGCCATGCCCTCTTCGGACGAAAGCGCGGCATATGCCTTTTGGAGCGCGTTCATTATTTTCGCGCCGTTTCGCGCTTTTTCAAGCTTCTGCTCAAGAATATCTCCGCTGCCCTTGGTAAGCTCAAGAGGTTCAAGCTCGGAAATGACCGAGTTCAGCTTCGCGATCTTGAACTCGCGCATCTCATTGTCCTCGGTCAGCTTTTTCAGCTCGCGCGAGGTCTTGGAAAAATCGCGGTAAAGCGCGCGGTATTCGTTTATTTTTTCGGTCAGCCCCGCGTGTCTGTCGAGTATGTTGAGCTGGTTTTCGTTTGACATAAGTATGCGGTTGTCGTGCTGACCGTGAATGTCGATAAGCAGACCGCCGAGTTCTTTGAGCATCGCGGCTGTAGCTGTTCTGCCGTTTATGTGCGCCGAGCTTTTTCCGTCGGCGAATATCTCGCGGGAGAGAACGATCTCCTCGCACGGCTCAAAGCCAAGCTCATTGAGTTTTTCAAGAACACCTTCGGGAAGCTCGTCAAAAAGCGCCGTTACGACTGCCTTCTGCGCGCCCGCGCGGACGAAATCGCGGCTTATGCGCTGACCCAATATCGCGTTTATCCCGCCGATAAGCACGCTTTTTCCCGCGCCTGTCTCGCCCGTAAAAACGTTAAAACTGCCACAGAACCGAGCGTTTCCGCGCTCGATCACCGCAAGATTTTCGATTGACAGTTCTCTTAACATTTTTATTGCTCCTTGTTAATGGTTTTCGGGAATTGTTTTCGGGGAAAACTTTCTTCAGAAAGTTTTCCCCGAACCCCTTTCAAAGACTTTTAATGATTTGTTCGGGTGAATAACAGAATGACTGCAAAAGCGTTTTAAAAACTATTTCACATCAAACTATATGTGCCGTTATGATAGTGTAGCTGTATGAATTTATCGTTATTCTTACATTGTCTGTTTGACAATACCAATTCTTGCCTTGCTTATAAATGCTGCAGTTTTTATCTAAGACCATATTTTTGCAAAACTCAACAACGTCACATTCGCCTAATTTAAGGTTTTTCTTAATTCTTTCAATACCCATTTTAGTTGTATGAAGCTTGTCAATATTATCCAACAGTATTTTAGCTTCCATTATCCATTACTCCGCCAAATTCTATAACAGCACAAATTAAAACGTATCTGCGATCAATCGGAATTTATATTGCGCCCTCAGACTCCCTTTCAAGGATTTTTTTTACAGCCGCCGCAAACTATTTTTTCATCATTCTCGCAAGCTGGACCGACAGCGCCTTCGCGTGATTTTCGGTCCTGGTCAGGATAAATACCGTGTCATCGCCCGCGATAGTCCCCATGACCGAGCCGATCCTCCGCTCGTCAACGACCTTACACGCCGCGTTTGCCATTCCCGCGTGACATTTCATAACGACAATATTCGCCGCATAATCCACCGATAACACCGACTGGGCGAAGATCTCGCTGTAAGTAAGCTCGTCCTGTGATATCCCCGAAAAATAGCGCGATACTCCGCTTTCCGACAGGCATTTTTCGATACGCAGCTCCGCGATATCCCGCGATAATGTCGCTTGGGCAGTCTCCACGCCGCGCTCCCGCAGAAGCTGCATAAGCTGATTCTGCGTTTCAACCTCGTTTTGCGAAATGATCTCCATTATCAGAAGCTGGCGTGCTTTCTTTTTCATATTAACTCCCTATTTTGTATTCAATCCTTTATCGGCGTAAGCAGCTTGTTGTGAATTACTCCGTAGAAGCCTTCACCCGTTTCTATCAGCAGCAGATCCTTATCCGCTTTTGTAAGCTGTAACACGTCGCCCTCGAGAAACGGAACTGCCGTGCCGCCGTCGGCGGAGATAGTCGCGGTACTGTCACCGTAGTGGCATACGCGCGCGGTCACCTTTCTCTTTGCCGAGAAGATCATCGTGCGGTTAAAGAGAGTATGCGGGCAAAGCGCCGTAAACTCAATACACTCCATATCGGGAGAGATTATCGGTCCTCCCGCCGAAAGAGAATATGCCGTAGAGCCTGTGGGAGTGCTTAAAATAACTCCGTCCGCTCTTACGCGCGTAACCTCGCTCTCGCCGCAGTTTATCACATATTCGGGAAGCCTCGAACGGCTGCTTCGTGAAATAGTGACGTCGTTTAAGACCTTCTCCGAAAAAATGACCTCTCCGTCGCGGATAAGCTTACAGTCAAGCATCATTCGCGGCGTTACCGGAAGCTTTGCGTTCAATATGTCGGGTATCTTCCATATATCCTCCGACTCGACCGTTGCCATAAATCCGAGTCTTCCGAAATTTACTCCGAGAAGCGGTATTCCATACTCCGCCGCGACCTTTCCCCAGCGCAGGATCGTTCCGTCGCCGCCGACCGTTATCATATAATCGCAGCCCTCTGGCGACTCAACAACTTGTGCGCCGACTTTTTCCACAAACTGAGTGTTCTCTCCGAAAATGCAGGGAGTCATTCCCTCGGCTATCAGAAACTGCGCGATCTTGTGCGACTGTGTCGCAGCACCTGTTTTTCCCTGATTGAAAACAATTAAAACCTTCATACGCTGTCCTTTCTTAGAGCTAAAAGATATTCAACATTTCCGTCCCCGCCGGTTATTGGTGAGGCTTCACAGCCGATATAGCCGAACCCGCACTGCTCCGCAAAAACTTTGATCTCCTCGACAATTTTCAGCCTCAGCTTTTCATCGCGAACCACGCCTTTTTTCGTAAGCAGGCTTTTCCTTCCGACCTCAAACTGCGGTTTTATCAATACAACAGCCTCTCCGCCATTTTTCAGCAACCGAAAAATGTGCGGCAAAATAAGCTTTTGTGAGATAAACGACGTATCCGCGCCGATAAAATCCGCGTTTTTTTCAAGCGTAAAACCGCGAATGTCCGTCTGCTCATGGGAGATAACACGCGCGTCATTCCTGAGCTTTTCGGCGAGCTGGTCTGTTCCTACGTCAATGGCGTATACCTCTGCCGCGCCATTTTGGAGCATACAGTCCGTAAAACCGCCCGTAGACGCTCCGACGTCAACACAGGTCTTTCCGCTTAGATCAAGTTCGAACGCCTCGATCGCATACTCAAGCTTCAAACCTCCGCGCCCGACATATTTAAGCTGCATTTCTTCAAAAACGGAAATATCGTCGTCCTCGCTTACGGAAAGAGAAGGCTTTCGAGCCGGTTTTCCGTTTACCGAAACCCCGCCCGCCTCTATAAGCCGCGCGGCGGCGGTTCGGCTGTTGCATAAATTGTTTTCCGCCAAATATACGTCAAGCCGCATATCGTTATCCTTTGTTTCAAGCTTTTTTCTAAAGATCTGAGCCAACCTTACTTTTTGTTCAGTCTTTCGGTCATCTTTCCGACCGAAAGCCCGTACATCTCAAACTGCTCCTCGACCGTAGCCGCGGGAACAAAACCGCCGTTTACCGCGACGATCTCGACACTTGTATTGCATTCCGCTCCCATAAGCTCCACAGCGAGGTTTTCTCCGACTCCGCCGTTTTTAGAGCCTTCTTCAAAAAAAACTACCCTGTCATATTTCTTGGCGATACCAACAATTTCATCAGGCAGCGGATTTATCTTTACGAGCCGCAGAAGATCCGCGCCCGATTTTTCACACGCCTCCGCACAGTTAAGCGAAGCCCTGCCGTATGTAACAGCAAGCACCGCACTGTTTTTTCCCGAATAATAAAAATCGCAAACGGGCGCCAAAGACCCCTTGAACCGCTCGGGAATTTCCGAAAACTCGCTTCCTTTCGGATAGCGAACCGCCGCGATCCCCTCGGTATCATATATTGCGCGATCAAGACATATGCGAAGCTCATCAAAGGACGCCGGCGAAAAGATCGTTGTGTTCGGGATCGACCTCAGCATCGGCACGTCAAAGATTCCCTGATGTGTTTCGCCGTCCTCTCCGACAAATCCCGCCCTGTCAACAGCAAGCGTAATATGCGTATTTTCAATCGCACAGTCGTGTATTATCTGGTCAAAGCCGCGCTGTAAAAATGTTGAGTAAACCGCGAAAACAGGAAGCATCCCCCCCGCGGAAAGTCCCGCCGCAAACGTCACGCTGTGCTGTTCGGCAATTCCCGCGTCGTAAAACCTCGCGGGGAAAAAATCCTTGAAGTAGTTAAGCCCGACAGCGTATTTCATAGCCGCGGTTATCGCGCAGACGCGCTTGTCTTTTTTCCCTATCCTCACAAGCTCCTGTCCGAACGCTTCGGAATATGTCCTCGGCGCGAAAAGCTCGTCGGAGTTGTATTCGACCGCCGCGCCGCCCTTGCTGATTGCGTGGTATTTCCCCGGGTTTTCCTCGGCGGGCTTAAAGCCCTTTCCCTTTTGCGTGAAAACGTGTACGATACAGGGTCGGTTTACATATTTCGCGACGGAAAGCGCCTCGATAAGATCCTCGAGATTATGCCCGTTTACAGGACCGATGTAGGTAAAACCGAGGTTTTCAAACATATTGCTGCTGTTATACAGCGTCTGCTTCAAAAGCCGCTTCGCGTCGGTAATGAACTCCTCGAGCGGCTTTCCCAGAAGCGGGACCGCCGAAAGAGCGGTTTTAACGTTTTCCTTTGCGCGGTAGTACTTTTTTGTTGAACGGATATGCGCGAGATACCGCGCGAGCGCGCCTTTGTTTTTGCTTATCGACATGGCGTTGTCATTAAGCACAAGCGTAAGATTTGACGCGGTTTTTCCCGCGTTGTTGAGCGCCTCATAAACCATTCCGCCTGTAAGCGCGCCGTCCCCCACTACCGCCGCGACTGCGCCGTTTTCCCCGCGAAGCCGCATTGCCTCGGATATTCCGTAAGCGGCGGACACAGATGTGCTGCTGTGTCCCGAAACAAACGCGTCCGCACTGCTTTCCTCTGGTCTTTGAAAGCCCGAAACGCCGCCCTTTCGTCTGAGTGTATCAAAGCGCGAATATCTTCCCGTAAGGAGCTTGTGAGCGTAGGACTGGTGTCCGACGTCCCAGAGTATCTTATCTCCCCCGTTTACGTCAAATACACTGTGCAGCGCAACAGTCAGCTCAACCACGCCTAAGTTTGACGAAAGATGTCCGCCGTTTTTTATCGTTGTATGAAGGATACAGCCGCGAAGCTCCTTACAGAGCTGTTTAAGCTGAGGAACAGTCATTGCTGAGAGCTTGTCATGATTTATGTCGTCTGATAAAAACACATTGTCCTCCTGAATGCTTTAGCAATATGTATGCAGATATCATCCCCCTCGAAAACCTCCGAAACACCGTCTGTCCCCACCTTTTCCGTCAGGATGACTGACAGCAAAACTGCAAAGTTATACGGCGTCCCGCGGTTTCCGAGCAGGTCTGTTATACTGCTATGCCTTTACACGGGAACCGGAAACGCCATAGCTATAAGTATTCCCAAAAGCGAACCCGCAAGGACCTCGATCGGCGTATGCCCCAAAAACTCCTTCAGATCCTTCTGATTTACGATCTCGTCAATATCCGAGTCATCATCGCTTCCGCTGAGCGCGGTTATCTCATCATCAAGCTCGTCTACTATCCTCCTGAGCTTATTAAGCTCCTTCGCGTGAAGTCCCGCGTTATAGCGAACGCTCATAGCATCATATATAACAATACCCGCGATCAATACCGCAAACGCGAATTCCGAGCTGCTAAAGCCCTTTAATCTGAGCGTGTAGATCATGACCGAAACTACCAGCGACGAATGTGACGAGGGCATTCCTCCCGCACCGGTGAGACGCTCGGGGTTAAACGATTTAAACTTTATGGAATAATGTATAGTTTTAAGTATCTGTGCCGTAAGCCAAGAAATAAGTCCCACGGAAATAATGGGGTTATACATTATAAATTTCATCATTTCCTTTTCCTCCCCCTAACATATCCTTTTCGCCCAACCATCAAATGTATATCATTCTCTGTTAATTGCTTCTTCCCGCAAGCATATCCGCAAGCCCCGACAAAAATTCGGGGTCCTTAAACTCCGACAAAAACTCCTTTGCCTGATCCGTCAGGGTTTTTACGCGCTCCCTTGCCTTTCCGAGGCCGACCGCCGCCGCGTATGTGTATTTCCCGTTTGCGAGGTCGCTTCCTATCGGCTTTCCGAGCGTTTTTTCATCGGCGGTCAAATCGAGAATATCGTCGGTTATCTGAAAAGCAAGCCCCAAGCGCTGTCCGAAGCTTCCCGCCGCAAGCTGTTCCTTTGCGCCCGCGTCTGCCGCGACGCAGCCCGCTCTACAGCAAAATTCGAGCAGCGCGCCTGTTTTCATTCTGTACATTTCGAGTATCTCAGCCACGGGCGGCTGTTTATGTTCATTTTCGAGATCGATCATCTGTCCGCCTATCATTCCGCCGAAGCCCGCAAGCTCGCCCAGCATTACGGAAATTTTAAGCGCGGCGTTTTCGGATATCGTTTTCTTAAGCCCTGCCCTTGCTATTATCTCAAACGGCATTATAGCGAGCGCGTCTCCCGCGAGAAGCGCCGTTGCCTCTCCAAAAGCCTTATGGCAGGAGGGCTTCCCGCGGCGCAGGTCGTCGTTGTCCATACACGGCAGATCGTCATGTATCAGCGAAAAAGTATGCATCATCTCTATTGCACACGCAATCGGCAAAGCAGTCTCCGGCTCTCCGCCGCAAACCCTGCAAAACTCCATAACAAGCGCGGGTCTTATTCGTTTTCCGCCCGCGGACAAGCTGTAGCGCGCCGCATCTATTACGGAGCTTTGAAGACATTTCGCGCTCGGAATGTATTTTTCGAGCGCTTCTTCGGTCATCTCCGCGTATTCTTTAAGCTGTTCTTTTACATTATTTTCATTCATCGAGTTCATTTCCGATCTTCCTTCATTTCCGCCTGTTCAACCACAAGCTTTGCTTCGTCAAGATACTTTTCGCATTTACCCACAAGCCCCGCGGCTTCGTTATAAAGCTTCAGGCTCTCGTCGAGCGATATTTCATTTTTAGCCATAAGCGAGGAAATTTCCGCAAGTCTGCCCATAGCCACTTCAAAATCAAAATCCATTTTTACTTCCTTATTTCTTTTATTACAGCCGCCGCGCTGCCGTTTCCAAAGCGGATCTCCACATTATCTCCCACGCTTAGCCCATCGGCGCCGGTTATCGTTTTTTCCCCGAGCCTTACTATCGAATAACCGCGCTTTAGCGTTGAAAGCGGGTTAAGCGCCGATATAAGCTCACGATTTTTTTCAAGCTCGGCTGTGTATATTTCAAGCTTTCTCTCCATAAGGCGCTTTATGCTTTGCGCCGAATTACAAAGCTCATTCTCCTTTGTTTTATAACATCGCGTCAAAAGCTCGTCCGCGCGCGCTTTAACTGTATCCAGTTCGCCGCGCATCCGCGTGATTTTCGCGTTCATTCTGTCTGAGAGCGCGGCTCTGACCATGTCCAGCTTTCGATGAAGCTCCTCCTTATCGGGGACCGCCGCGACCGCCGCTGCCGTCGGAGTAGCCGCCGTCCTGTCCGCGGCAAGATCGGCTATCGTTATGTCAATATCATGACCGACCGCGCTTATTGTCGGTATCCTGCTCGCGAAAACCGCTCTCGCGACCTTTTCCGTATTGAATGCGCTGAGGTCTTCGGAGGCTCCGCCGCCGCGTCCGAAAATAATAACGTCGGCGTCGGTCTTCTGCGCGTATTCTATTCCGTAAGCTATCGAATCGGGAGCGCTCTCCCCCTGCACAACAGCGGGAATGACCAGCATTTTCACACACGGAAAGCGATTTCCGAGCGTTTTTTCGATATCGTGTACTACCGCGCCCGTCGGCGAAGTCACTACCGCAATCGTCTTCGGAAATTCGGGAAGCGGTCTTTTGCGGTCAAAAACACCCTCCGCCTTCAGCTTTTTCACAAGCTCGTCCAGCGCCTTCGACTGTTCTCCCTCGCCCTCGATCTCAATGTCGCTGCAAACAAGATTATATGTTCCCGCGCTTTCGTAGGTAGAGATACTTCCGCGGCATATCACTCCCAGACCGTCCTCGAGCGTAATTTTAAGGCGCTCGAAATTGTTTCGCCAAACCGCCGCGCTAAGCTTTGAAACGCCGTCCGAAAGGCTAAAAAAACAGTGTCCCGCCGAGGAAATTTTGAGGTTTGTTATCTCCCCCCGAACAGAGAGGTTCATAAGCCTTGCGTCCTGCTTCAAAAGCCGCGTTATCAGACCGTTTACGTTTGACGGAGTAACAACAAGCGTCTTATTATTATGCATTTTTTTCCTCTGATTCCCGCATGTACGAATTTAAGATACCGTTTATAAAAGAACTGTCGGATTTAAGAGAATATTTTTTCGCAAGCTCTATTGCTTCGTTTATCGCCGCGGCATTGGGAACTCTTTCACAATATTTCATCTCATAAACCGCGATTTTAAGTATAACGATGTTTACCCTCGCTATTCTCGAAACAGAACGTGTTTTCGAGTATTTTGAAATGATCTGCAAAAGCTCCTCGTCATGTTCCAATACGCCGCGCACAAGCTCGTCCGTCTGCTCGTTTTTGGCGAGGTCAAACGCCTCCGCATTAAGCTCGTCAACTTCCTCTGGTGTAGTCCCGAACAGCGTCTGATACAAGATCAAAAACGCGCCTTCGCGAACGTCGCTTCTTTTAAGCTTATCCATTTTTCACCTCAGCGCCGTTTTCTTCTTCCTTAAAGCTTACGCCCGCGATCTTCACGTCAACCTTTGTGACCGTAAAGCCCGTCATGTTCTGTACAGCGGATTTAACGCTCTTTTGAACGTTTTCAGCGGCCTTTACAGCGTTAACACCCTCATCAATAAAAATTTCAAGCTTTATAGCCGCCGTTTCGCCGAAGGTCTTTGCCCTTACAGGAATGCTTCGCTTAAGCTTTGATATTGCATCGTCGCTCTCAGCCTGTATAAAGCTTACGCCGTCGATCTCCAAAGCCGCAGTCTTAGCGATCTTTACTATCACATTTTCCGAAACCTTTATGCTTCCGGCTGTGTTCTTTGTGTTTTTTCCCATAAATTTCCTCCGAATTGACCGATTAAATAAAACTCCAAATGTAAAATTGCCCGAATCGCAGGCAGCAAATTTTTGAAAATTGCGTATGTGCGAGGGCATTAAGATCATAATAAACGCTATGCGTTTATTATACCATAAATTCGCAAGAATTTATGGTATAATTGCCCGATACGCGCGGAGCAAACCGAAGGTTTGCGTATGCGCGAGGGCATTGAATCAGTATAATAAAAGCATTTATGCTTTTATTATACCATAACCGCAGGTTATGGTATAATCGCCCGATACGCGCGGAGCAAACCGAAGGTTTGCTTATGCGCGAGGGCATTGAATCAGTATAATAAAAGCATTTATGCTTTTATTATACCACATTTAACTTTAATAAACAAGTATTTTTTCAATCATTTTCAAAAAAATGAATATTTTTTTGAAAATTGATATCAACGGCTGCTGCGCTGCAAAGCAAAGCAGTAACAAAAAATGTTTTTCGGAATATTATGAAATGAAAGCGAGGTGAACGGTATGCGCTGTCCGAAAAAGCGAAAACGTAAAAACGGTGTAAAAACAGCGGCAATTCTTGCGGTGGCGGCATTTGTCGGAGCAATTCTGTGTATTTCGCTGTTTTCGTTCAAGGTTATGCTGTTTATTATCGCAATACTGCTTATTGTTTTGGGAATTTTTTTGCTGAAGCTGTGATAATGCTGTGAGAGGAGCGATTTTATGAAGGTTGTTGTTGTGAAGAGTCCGAAAGTGTTTACCGGTCTGTTAAGGCTGATGTTCGGAATAAAAAACGAACAGACCTGATACATCGGTTATTGCTTGAAGCGTTTTTGTATCGCAAATGCTTGCCGCCATAAGAAACTGCGGGAGAACCGAAAATTCTCCCGCAAGCTTTTGTTGTTAAACTGTTTATTTGACCTCAACAATGGTTATTTTATCCGCGCTGACTTCAACCTCCGACAACAGCGCTGCTTTTATCTTCGCCGCTCCCGCCGCGTCAAGCCCGTCGGTTTTCACAATAATATTCGCGCCGTTTGCGGTTATGTAGCAAAGCGCGTCTTCAAAGCCCTGCGCTTTGAGCATTGTTTCAACCGCGTTTTCGCTTGCGATAAGCTTGCTTAAATTCAGGGCGTTCGCTTCGGTCGCAATAAGCTCATTTTCCGTCATATCTCCGCCATGATACATGACCGACAGTACCTGAGCCGCCTCGTCGCGCGCCTGCTGTTTTTCAAGCCTTGCGCTCGCAAAATACGCATCGGGATCTCCCGTAAAGTCCGAAACATACTCCATATCCCCATAATTTCCGCCGACCTCTTCGGTTGGAGCGATGTTCTTTTTGCCGCTCTGAACGGCAAAATTAACAGCCACCGCCGCGCCTAAAAGCACGGTAAGCGAAGCTATCGCGATCTGTTTTTTTCCGATGATAAGATTCAGTCTTTTCATAATTGATCTCCTTTTGATATTTTTTACACAACACCGCGCAAATACCTCCTTCGGGATCTTCGCGGCGTCGGATTTAATAAGCCACATAGACCTTTGAAATGCCTATATTAAGCGCCTTTGAGGCAATATTCGCGACGCGCTCGCGAATAACGGGATCCGCCGCTCCCTCGCATACGATAGCCGCGCTTCTCACAACAGGCATTATTTTTCCGACCTCAAGCGGCTCCTTGGAGCTTCCCGCGAGAACCACCTCCCTTTCTTCGGAATACACTTGGTTTTTGCTTTCCGATTTGTTGTTTTTCTCATAAATAACGCGCTCGGTCGTGTCAACCGTAACCATTACGCTGACCTTTCCGACTCCGTCTATCTGCAGTATAAGCTCACAAAGGCGTTCCTCAAGCTTTCGCTCAAGTTCGGCGCAGTCTATCGCGTAATTTGCGTCGTCGGACTTTGCTTTGCTTTTTGAGCTGTTCCCTGTAAAAAAACTGCTCAGCAAAAGCAGAAGCATTATCCCAAGCCCGCACGCTATGATTATTTTTCTTGCCTTATCGTTTGAAAGAAGCTGTTTTACGCATTTGCTCAAAGCTGTCATATTCCTCACCTTTTTACAGATACTGTGATTTTAACATTCTCCGAAAGCTCTCTTTTAAGAAGGTTTTCGGCAGTATGTGCGAGTTCCTCCGTGCTGTCCTCTTTGAGGACTATCCTTATTTCAGTAATATCTATGCCGTACAATCCCGAAATATTAACGATAACGTGAATTTGTTCCGGATAAATTTCGCTCTGCATAAGCAGCGCCCTTACCTTTTCTTCCATTTTCCCGCATATTTCTTCCCTTAGCCGCTCGTTTACCCCGCTTGAAAAATCGTCCATTTTGTCATCGGCGTCTTCCTCAAACGCGCTTATGTCGAGGTCAAGCTCCGCGCCCGAAAACGCGGTTATCCCGACAAGCAGGAAAACTCCCGCCGTCAGCAGAGAAAGCTGTTTTGAGAATTTGTTTTCGGGAACAAGAATTTTAAACAGCGCCGCGGCAATTGCCGCGACACAGATCGTTGAAAGAAAGACCATTTTTCCGTCCTTTTCCTTTTAGAGATTAGAAATTAGAAGTAAGAGGTTAGAATTGCTCACGAACACCCGCAATTTATAACCCATTATTGAACAAAAACCAAATACTGTCAACTATTCGCCAATAACTATTTGGTCATTGACAGCAGCAGCACCACCGACACAAAGCTCAGAAGCAAAAAACAAGCACACACCGCGAGTATGATCGACATTATCTGAACACAGCTTTTTGAGAGCGCGGCAAGCGGCTTCAGATCAAACATTTCCGCAGCGGCTTCAGCAGCCGAAAACACCAGATGATAGCATACGAGCGTCGCGATCACGGGGATGATCATTGCGGCGGCGGCAATTATTCCGTATGTCCCGACGCTCGATTTAAGTATCTCAAGTCCGCTTCCGACTGTTCCTACCGCGTCGGAGATCGTTCCGCCGACAAAAGGAACTCCCTGTGACACAAGAAACTTCGCCGCCTTTATCGCTGTTCCGTCCGAAGATGAAACGACCGCCGTCTGTACCGACAAAACGCCCATAAATACCGTCATTATAAGCGACAGTCCCCATACTGTAAGCTTTTTTATAACCTCGCCCGCTTTTTCGATCTTAAGCTCGGGGTGTACCGCGCCCGCTATTGAAAGTGCTAAGATAGTACTGCATAAGGGCGCCAACAAATTTACGCATATCTGTGAGAAAAGCTGGGAGGCGGCTATTACCGCCGAGTTTACCGCGGAGGCTGTTCCGATATAGCCGAGCGCCGCGGCGATCCCCGCAAATGACGGGATAAACACAAGCATAAAATTCGCCAAGGCGCTTAATACTCCGAGCGCTTCGTTGATAACTCCGATGATCGCGGACGCGCATATACCCGCTCCGCAAAGCGCTCCGACCGCCGACAAAACGCCTTTGAGGGAGTTGTCGGGAGAAACGCTGTTTGCGAGCGCGCACAGCAGAATTGCCCCGCAGAGTGAACACAGCACCTTTATCGGCTGACCCACCTTGCTTGCGAATATATCCCACACGCTTTTAAGAACTCCCGTAAATGTGAGATTCGCCGCGCCGTTGTTGTCGGGAGTTATGTTGTTTTCATCAAGGAAATCCCGAGCGTCCTCCGTTACCGCCCAAGACATTTCATCTCCCATGTCTTCAATATAATCAGCGCCTGCCGCTTTCGCGTCCGTACATAAAACTATACCGAACGCGAAAAACAGCAATATCAAAAATATTTTTTTCATTTTGTTTTCCCCGTTTTTTCAGTCGACAGCACACAAGTAAACAGTAAAAACGCCTGCTGTTCTAAAACTGTCCGAATGTCAAAAATACTGTTTACTGTCCACTGTCAACTGTAAATCAGTCCCGTAACAAGCTTCGCGAGGTTTACAAACACGGGAAGGGATATAGCCGCTATCGCCGCTCTTCCGCCAAGCTCAAGCTTTATCGCCGCCGAGCTTTCTCCCGCGTCGCGCGCTATCCCCGAACAAAGCGCGGTTATATAGCATACGGCAAGCGCCTTCAGAAGTATCCCCACAAGCTCTAAGTCGATCCCCGCCTGCTCCGAAAGCTCCTTTACCGCATTTACCGTCGAAGCGAGCATTGATATGACCATTGCGAAAATGATAACGCCCGCCGCCGCGCTTACGAAAAACGCCGCCTCGCTGCTGAATTTCCGAAGTATCAGACAGATGACTGCGGACAAAAGCCCTACGCCGCAAAGCTGTAAAATTTCCATAAGTCACCACAAACCAAAAACATTTTGTATTGTATTGAAAAGCTCCTCAATTTCCGGGATCAGCATCAAAAGCACTATTATGATCCCCGCAACCGTAAGCATTACCGCCTGCTCGTCGTGGTCTGTCTTTTTCAAAATAAGGTTAAGCACAGCCACAATTATCCCGACCGCGGCTATTTTAAACAGCAAATCAAGCTCCATATATTCTTCCTCACATAATAAGAATTGCGGCGGCAGCGCCGCAGAGCGCGCCTATCTGTTTAAAAGCCCCGCCCTTTTGGGTGTATTCGTCATAAGCCTGTTTGTAAAGCCGCGAAAACCGTTCGGAATACAGCGAAAGCGCCATGACCGCGCCATTAGACCCGCTTTTTGAGATCGCGGGAAGAAGCTCGCGCAAAAGCGCGGTTTCCTCCGCTTTTTTCGGAAGCTCGTCACAAGCCTTTTCCCACGCGGCTTTTATGTCCGAAAGCTCGGCAAAATTCTTGTTTACAAGTCTCGCGAAGCCTCCGTTTTCTCTGTCCACAAGCTCGGAAAGCTCGGGCGTACCAAAGCTTATCTCAGCGGAAAAATTGTTCAGCATGACCGAGATCTCATCAAGGAACTCCGCTCGCTTTTTAAGCTCGCGGCTTTTATTAAAGCCGATAAACGCGCATATAAAAAACGCCGAAAGCGCCAAAACGATCCTCATTTGCTTACTCCCGCATAATATGTATTTCCGAAATAACACCGCGGTCTTTGACTATTGCCGCGGCGTCAAAATACGGCAGTACAGCGCGCGTCGAGGGGCGGCTTTTAAGCTCGCCGAAATCGCCCGCGTGTGCGGAAGCAATAATTTTCGCTCCGCAGAACGCACACTGTTCTATTGCTCTTTCGTCGTCGCCTATCTCATCGCATATTATTATTTCGGGGCTTAATGTACGAAGCGCCATAAGTATCCCGTCGGTCTTGTCACAGCCGCACAACACATCGGTATTAAGCCCGACGTCAAACGACGGGGTGCCTTTTACCGCTGCCGAGATCTCGCCGCGCGAGTCGATGACCGAAACGCGAAATCTCTCCGAAAGGATCCGCGCAAGGTCGCGCAGCACGGTCGTTTTTCCCGACATAACCGGACCTCCGAGCAAAAGCGAGCGCGGCTTGTCCGAAAAAATCATCCGTACAAGCTTGTTTGCACAGCCCTTTACTTCGTGTGCAATACGTATATTCAGGCTTGAAATATCGCGTATCGTTTCTATTTTTCCGTTTTTATACACACACGTTCCGCATATACCTACTCGGTGACCGCCGCTAATTGTGACAAATCCGCGCGCAATGTCGTTTTCATACGAATAAACGGAATACCCGCAGATCTCCGCGAATACGTCCGAAATTTCCCGCGCGGAAAACGGCTCACTGCATTCTGTCATCTTCCCCGAAATTTCTACGCAAACCGCGGGTCTGCCCGACCGCAGCCTTATCTCCGCGACGTTGGAGATCGGTCCTGCCAATCGGAGCTTAGAGATCGACGCAAGCGGGATCTTTGTTGATGTAAGCATTTTTTGTTTCCTCCTTTTTGGAGCCTGTTCAGTATCCGAGAAATTACGATTTTTAGTCGGATTTTTCCTGTGGAAAAGACCGAAATCCTTAGAAATACCGTATGTATTTCAAGTATCTCGGGCAAAGCCGCGGGGAAAATATGCCAAAAAGCCGGCTGTCCGAGGTTGCTTAACAGGCTCTTGCTCGTCCGTTTTGTTAAATCTTATTCGGAGGGAAACGAAATTAGAACTTTGCCTTCGGCGACAAGGGGAAACTTTCTGAAGAAAGTTTCCCCTTGTCCCTTTCAAAGACTTTTTGTAAACACCTGTTGTTTAAATCTGCTTGTTGTCTGCTGTATCTTCATTTCACTTCGTTTTCGAGAGTGCTTCCCGAAAGATAATCATCAAGGTTTTTGAGCGTGATCTGCGCGATGTTTGATAGGGCTTCCTCGGTGAGGAACGCCTGATGTGAGGTGATAATGACATTAGGCCGCGAAACAAGAAGCGAAATGACCTCGTCGGTCACGATCTTATCCGAGTTGTCCTCAAAAAACAGCCCGCTTTCCTCCTCATAAACATCGAGCGCCGCGCCGCCTATCCTCTTTTCGTTGAGTGCAATAAGCAGCGCCTCCGTATCAATAAGCCGTCCGCGCGATGTGTTTACAATAAGCGCGTTTTTCTTCATAAGTCTCAGCGCCTCGTCATTTACCATATAGTTTGTTTCTTTTGTCAGCGGACAGTGAAGCGAAATAATATCCGAGCGCGAAAATAGTTCCTCTTTTGAAACATATTGAACGCCGTCTATGTCTGCGGGCTTCGGATCAAACGCGATAACATCCATTCCGAAGCCCTTGCAGATATCAATAAACACTCTGCCGATCTTTCCCGTGCCGATAACTCCTGCGGTTTTTCCGTGCAGATCAAAGCCCGTCAGCCCGTTCAGGCTGAAATTGAAGTCGCGGGTTCGGATATACGCTCGCGGTATCTTTCTGTTCAGCGCCAGAATAAGTCCCATTGTATGCTCGGCGACAGCATAGGGCGAGTAATCGGGAACGCGCAGAATTTTGATGTTGCGTTTTTTTGCCTCCTCGACCGCGACATTGTTATATCCTGCACAGCGCATTAAAATAACCTCAACGCCAAGTCTTGAAAGTATATCGACAGTCCTTTCATTCACCTCGTCGTTCACAAACGCGCATACCGCCTTACAGCCCTCCGCAAGCTTCGCATTCTGCGGTCTCAGCCTGCCGTCATAGTATATGATGTCGTAATTGGTGTTGTATTTGTCGAACCATTCTCTGTCGTACGGCTTTGCGTCAAAAAACGCTATCTGCTCCATTTCCATATATTCCCTCCAAAAAATTGTTTTGCTTATTCTGTGCATAACGAAAAATAATATACTTGTTATTTCGGACTGTCGAGAAAGCCTCGGATATTATAAAGTGATCCTGCGGCTATGCTTTGTGACTGCCGCAGAGCCGCTGACAACGCGGATGGGGCTTTATAAACAGTCCGTACTTGACAAAAACGCTGTTTGGATTTATAATTGTAGTAGTACTTGGTATAGGGGAGAGAAGATGGCTTCAACAAAGGATTATCTTGAATTTATTCTCGGACAGCTTTCCGAACTTTCGGAAATAAGCTCACGTAAGATGATGGGCGAGTTTATGATCTACTATAAGGGAAGGTACTTCGGCGGGATCTTCGACAACCGTTTTCTTGTCAAAAACACAAGCTCCGCCCGCGGTCTTATTCCGAACGCGCCGCTTGAAAAACCGTATGAGGGTGCGAAGGAAATGCTGCTTGTCGAGGACATTGACGACAGGGCGTTTATTAGAGAATTGGTCGAAAGTATGTACAGCGAGCTTCCCGAACCAAAGAAAAAACAATGAGGATATTATGAACAAATACTACAAAAAATTAGAGCTTGATAAAATTTTAGAGCTTTTGGCAAACGAGACCATTAGCGACTATGCAAGGCAAAAAGCGCTTAAGCTCACACCGCTCAGGGATTTTGGCGATATAAAGACCGAGCTTCAAAAGACCGACGACGCGTTTACCCTCTCGGCAAAATTCGGGACTCCGAGATTTCGCAAGCTTCCCGAAATTTCCGACGCGCTCAAGCGCGCCTCCGCGGGCAGTCTGCTGAGCTTCAGGGAGCTTCTTGATACGGCGGCGGTGCTTCGCGAAGCTCAAATGCTATGCGATTGGTTTTCACAGTGTGAGAACATCGATTGCTCACTGTCGGAATATTTCCGCGGACTAACGCCGATAAAGGCGCTTGAAAAGCGTATTTCGGACAGCATACTGTCCGAAGAGGAAATGGCTGATACAGCAAGCGCGGAACTTGCGGCGATACGAAAAAGGATCACACGACAGGGACAGTTGATACGCGAACAGCTCGACGGAATGCTGAAAAACAAGACCCAGCGCGGTTATTTACAGGACGCGGTCGTTACAATGCGCGACGGACGTTATGTTGTTCCGGTAAGATCCGAGCATAAGAACGACGTTCCGGGACTTGTCCACGACACCTCCGCTACGGGTCAGACGTTCTTTATAGAGCCGATGAGCGTAGTGGAAGCAAATAACGAGATACGCATTCTCAAAAACCGCGAGCAGGCGGAAATCGAACGTATAACGCGCGAGATGTCCGAGGAGGTCGGCACAAACTCCTCTCTTATTTCGGAAAACTTCAGGCTTTCGCAGATATTGGAGCTGTATTTTGCAAAGGCAAATTTAGGAGCGAAAATGAAGGCTGTTACTCCGAAAGTAGTTGACGAGCCGAAGGTCATTTTAAACCGCGCTCGTCATCCCTTGCTTGACCGAGATACGGCTGTTCCGATCTCCGTTCAGATCGGCGAAAAATACGGCTGTCTGATAATAACGGGTCCGAATACGGGCGGAAAGACCGTTTCGATAAAGACCGTAGGACTGCTTTCGCTTATGACGGCGTGCGGGCTTATGATACCCGCGGGCGACGGAAGCGTTATCGGCGTTTTTGACAGGATATTTGTTGACATAGGCGACGAGCAGAGCATTGAAGAAAGCCTCTCAACCTTCTCCTCTCACATGACAAATGTTGTGGGCATTATAAATAACGCGACCGAAAGATCGCTTGTCCTTATAGACGAATTGGGAAGCGGAACCGACCCCGTCGAGGGCGCGGCGCTTGCGGTTGCGATACTTACCGAGCTAAAAAACCGAGGCTCAAAGGTGCTTGCGACGACTCACTATCAGGAGGTCAAGATGTTCGCGCTTGACGCTGACGGCGTTGAAAACGCAAGCTGCGAGTTTGACGTTGAAACGCTGAAGCCGACCTACAGACTTATTGTGGGTGTTCCCGGAAAGTCAAACGCTTTCGCTATTTCACAGCGCCTCGGTATGCCGAAAAACGTGATCTCACGCGCGGAAAATCTCGTAACTTCCGAAAACAAGCGCTTTGAGGAAGTCATTGACAAGCTCGAACAGTCGCGAAAGGAGCTTGAAGAACTAAGGGCAAGCATGGAACTGTCCGAGCGTAACGCGAAGATGACCGAAAGCGAGCTTAAGCAAAAGCTTTCCGAGCTTGAAGCGCAGAAGGAAAAGGAGCTTGAAAACGCAAGACAGCGGGCGCTGAGCATTGTCGAGCAGACGCGCGCGCAGTCAAATATGCTTTTAAACGAGCTTGAGGAGCTTAAAAAAACAAAGGACAAGGAAGCGCTCCGAAAGGGTATCTCGGACGCGAAATCCCGCGCGAATTCTGCGCTGAATAAGATGCAGGACGAGGCAAATCCCGTTATTGAACGACGCGTCGAAAATTACGTTCCGCCTCGTCCTTTCAAGCAGGGCGATACCGTAAGGCTTTTCGACACAAACCGCGAGGGTACGCTTCTGACCGTTCCGAACATAAACGGCGTTTGCTATGTTCAGACAGGCTCGATGAAAGTAAAAACGAACGCGAGCAACCTCAGACTGATCGAAAAAAAGCCCGCGCAGACTCAGCCCGCCGGCAAGGTAAAAAAGGTCGTTTCATCAAACATGACGCGCCGCGGAGGTATGGAACTCGATATTCGCGGGAGAATGGGCGATGAGGGCGTTATTGAGGTCGAGCGATTTATCGCAAGCGCGCTTATGTCGGGACTGTCGCAGATAGTAATTATCCACGGAAAGGGTACCGGCGCGCTCCGAACCGCAGTACACAGCGCACTGCGCCGTAATCCCGCCGTAAAAAGCTTCCGTCTCGGCGAATACGGCGAGGGCGAAGCGGGAGTAACGGTAGTGGAGCTGAAGTAAACAAGGGTAAGCCCATGGCAGTTGGCAATAAACAGTATTTTTCATAACAAAAACGCGCTCGAAAAAATCGAGCGCGTCAGTTTGTAGAAAAACCCAAAAGCGTTGTTTTGTCGAAATTATTTAAAAAGAATTTCAAAATTCCTCATTTGGCGGCAGCGGAGCTGCCGCCAAATGAGAACCGCTTAAAATATTTTCATTTGAAAAAATTTTAAGCTTTTTGAAATTCGCGATTCTCTGCTATGTTGTTTTTGTGGTTTTTTACAGTCAGACGCGCTCGAAAAATCGAGCGCGTTAAGCTTATTCACTATACACTGTCAACTGTTATTTGTCCTCAACTTCAACGATCTTAGCGTCAACAACGTTCTTCTTGATGCTTTCAATGCCGTTTTTGCAGCTTGCCTTAGCCTTATAGCCCTCGCCTGTTGCGATTATCTGACCGTTTTTAGCCTTAAGACGGAAGCGGAATTCGCCCCTCTTATCTGCATAAACCTCAAATTTCGGGTTTTTCTCGGTCGCGTATCCCTCAACCGTCTGATCTTCAACAGGCGCCTCGGGAGCGTTTGTAATTACGCTGTTAACGCCGTTTTTGCAGGCGTCGAGCGAATTGTAGGTCTCGCTTGTGGCAATGATCTCGCCGTTTCCTGCCTTGAGGTTGAACATAAATCCGCCGTTCTTGGTCTTCTTGATTTCAAACTTGCCCATTTTAAACATTCCTTTCAAAAATAATGATGCCGTTTTCTGTAATTTTATTTTAACATCATTTCTTCTTTTTGTCAAGTTTTTTTCTTATTTTTATTCATTTTTTTACAATATTTACAAATTCAGGCTTTTGTAGTAATTGAGAGCGGGAAAGCTTTTTTCAACGCTGTTCAGAAAAAACCTTTCGCATATGACCGAAAGTTGTTTTTCGGCATTCTGCAAAACTATGAACTTAAAACACCTGTCGAGCGGCGAATAGATAATATTTCTCATAGCGTACAGCGTTTCGGGAAACAACAGCTCGCGCTCGCCGCCGTAGTCCTCGTTAAAACAGTCAGCACAGATAAGCTTTGCGCTGTTCGGAAGAAAATACATTCCGCGCTCGCATTCGTATTTCCCGCAGTTGTCACAAGCAACAAGATTCGGCGCAAAGCCAAGCTCCGCGCTGTATCTTAATTCAAACGCGGCTTTTACCAAGCTCAGCGAACGTCCTTCCATAATTTCATACAGAGCGATAGCGAAAAACCTTACTATGCTGTCCTGCGGCTGTTCGGAGGGTGTGCAGAACCTGACTGCCTGGGCGAAATATGACGCAAGCGCAAGCTTTTCGATGTCATTGCCGACCTCGTGAAAGCTGAATTTCGGCTTTGCCGAGTTCACCGTGTATCTGAGCTTCGACTTGCTCAGGCAAAATGTCGCGTAGGAAAACAGCGCCGACGACGCTAAAAGATTGCTGTTTATTTTATTTGCTCCGTGAGCCGCGGCTTCGATAATGCCCTGCTCATCGGTCAGTATGTCAATATAAACACCGCTCTCGCCGACAATCCGCCGCGAGATAACAATACCGTCATAAGTTACAAGCATAGTTTCTCCGTTCGGTATATAGTTGATAATATGTTGATCTCGCCGATTATTTAAAAGAAATTTCAAAACCGCACAGTTTGGCATTTTGCTTCGCAAAACGCTGAACTGCGCTATCTAAGCATTACTTCATACTTTGCTTCGCTCCGTGTTCAGACAATGCTTGATTTTTGAAATTTCGTACTCGGATATTACGTGGTTTCGGCGATTTCTCGCTGATATTACGCTGTTTATTGTTTTTCCACAATATTGCTTACCCATACGCCCTTGTTTATCAGGATACAGCCTATCGCTACCTTTATCAAATCGAGCGCCTGTACTATCGCAAACACATAAAGCACGGGAATATCGGTAAATGTGCATAAGACTGCCGCTACAGGCACTCCCACCGCCCATGAGTAAACGCTGTCAAAAAGGAATGTAACAAGCGTCTTTCCGCCGCTTCTGAGCGTGAAATAAAGCGCGTTCAAAAAGCCCTGGACCGGGAAAAACAGCGCCGTTACAACTATGAACTCCGACGCGAAACGGCGAACCTCGTCCGAAGTTTCATATGCGTTCGGAAATACACCCGAAACCGCGATAAGAATTATCATCATAATTGCGCTCACGCCGCCCGTAAACCACATAAGCGCAAACGATTCCTTTTTAGCTCTCTGATACTGCGATGCGCCGAGCGCCTGTCCGACGATTATCCCCACCGCGCTTCCGAGCGCGACAAACACAACATTGAGCAGATTGCAGAGCGCGTTCGAGATATTAAGTCCCGCGACGATCTCCATGTCCTTCTGCGAGTATATCTGCGTCAGCACAGCTATCCCCGCCGCCCACAAAAATTCGTTAAAGAAAATAGGCACACTTTTTCCTATAAGCTTTCCTGCAATGTCGCGGGGAATCGTGAGCTTTTTGTACAAGCCCTTTAAAAACTCGTGCTTTTTCTTTCCCGCATACATCAGGATGATCAAAACCGCAAGCTCCGAAAAACGCGCGATAACCGTCGCAAGCGCCGCGCCTCTCGCTTCCATTTTCGGAAAGCCCAAGCTTCCGTAGATCAACAGCCAGTTCCCGACAATATCAACAACTACCGAAACAACTCCCGCCACCATCGGCTTTACCGCCGAGCCTGTTTCTCTGAGACTTCCCGCGAAAATTTGTGTTATCACAAACGGCGGTAAGCCCCAGAGCATAATGCTCATATACTGCTTTGCTACCTGCATGGTAAGCGCGGGGTCAATTTCCTCGCTCTCGCCCTTCAGATAAAGGTCAATAAGAAATTCACCGCCGAAAATGAAAGCACAAAGCCCCGCTATAAGCACCGCAAAGCCGATCCAATGCTTTATCCTTACGGTGTCGCGAAAGCCATCAAGGTTTTTCTGACCGTAATACTGCGCGCCGTAAATTGCCGGACCCGAAAGTCCGCCGAAGATACCGAGGTTGAATACAAAAATAAGCTGCCCGACTATCGAAACCGCGGTTATGACTTCCGTGCCGAGGCTTCCGACCATCACGTTGTCTACAAGCCCCACTGCGTTTGTTATTCCGTTTTGTATCATCATCGGAACGGCAATAGCCAACGCCCTTCCAAAAACGTTTTTTAAACTGTATTTCTCTTCCTTTTCCATTTTATTCACCGATATTATATCCGTCACACCCCAAGCTCTTCCGCCGCCTTAAAACAAAAGTAAAGCGCCGCCTGAAGCCTGACAAAATCAAATCATGTCTCCGCACCGGAAGCGCGCCAAAAAAATTAAGTGCGCCGAAACGACGCACTTAAAATACTAAAGCTTGATTTATCTCATATACTCGCGCCAATCCAGATCGCCGCGTTCGAGCGCGTGAATAAGAGCCTCCGCAGTAGCTATGTTCGTTGCAACAGGAATATTATGCACATCGCACAGCCGAAGAATGTTAATGTCATTCGGCTCATGCGATTTCATGGTAAGAGGGTCGCGGAAAAATACAAGCAGGTCGACCTCGTTGCAGCTAATAGCCGAAGCAAGCTGCTGGTCGCCGCCCTGCGAACCGCTCATAAAACGCTGGATCTGAAGACCGGTCGATTCAGAAACAAGCTTTCCGGTCGTACCCGTAGCGCAGATACTGTATCTGCTCAAAATTCCGCAGTATGCTATGCAAAACTGCACCATAAGTTCTTTTTTCGCGTCATGAGCTATCAAAGCAACATTCAAAACCAACACCTCCCGCTTAAAACAAAAATCCACAAAACCACAATAAAGCCACAAGATTTACAAACCAAATATGCCGCAAACAAAATCAGTCTATGCTTACAGTAAGAGGTACGTCCTGACCGTCTATTCGCTTTGCTATAGCAGAGTAAGCCTTATACCCGCCGCTCGACGAAGGCAGAGCCTCGCCCTTAGCACCGCAGATCTTAATGTTCACATCCTCGGGAACAACACCGATAAGCGGGATACCTACGCTGTCCATGACCTCGTCGAGATCGTAAAGGATATCCTCTTCCTTAAATCTCGGACTTACTTTATTTATTATAAGACGTTGGTTTATACAATTCTTCACATACAAAAAGTCAGACAAGATCGCGCCGTCGCGCACACATACCGTATCGGGCGTCGTAACCATAAGAATAAGGTCGGCTGCTTTTATTACCTTAAATACCGAGCTTCCTATACCCGCAGTGTCCATAATGATATACTCAAAATGCTCGCGCATTTCCTCGCACACCGCCATGATCTTTTCGGCATTGATGTCGATAAACGGGTTTCTCGTCGCGCACACAAGCGACAAATTCGGAACTCTCTCCACATTTGTCGTCGCCGTAAGAATATCTATCTTCCCCTCGAGATATTCGCCGATATCGTGCTTTACTTTGTCTTTGATCCCGAGCATGATATCGAGGCAGCGCAGACCGAAGTCAAGCTCCACAAGCAAAGTCTTATGCCCGAGCGTCGCAAGCCCCGTCGCGACATTAGCCGACGTTGTTGACTTTCCTGTTCCACCCTTTCCTGCCGTAACCGCAATGATCTGTGACATATCTTTTCCCCTCTCCGATGTCAAAGCGACATCAAAAAATACCGAATAAGCAATTATCTATATAGCTATTTATTTAATTCTACCACAAAATCTTAAATATGAAAAGTATTTTTTTCATATTATGATAAATTTCGTGAATTATGTTACTTTATCTGATTTTTTTTGGCTATTTTGCACAAAGCCGTTTATGAAAAATATCATATAAAGCCTTATACGGGACTTATCGGCACTCCGTTTTCATCGCAGTTGGTAGAAATAGTCCCCGAAACATACGCCTTTATTATGTTTGCAACCATATATTTCGCAAGCTCGCCTTCCTCAAGCAGGATTCCTATGGCAATCTCGGGATTTTCCGCGGGATAAAAGCCGACTATCGCGCCGTTGAAAACATTTTCCGCGACCTGAGGCGAACCCGTTTTTATCGCGACATTCTCAACTCCCACACCCACATAGTCATACACGTTTACATAGCCCTTATTTGGAATGGGATAATATCCGTCGCGGTTAGCAACGCGCTTCATTCCGTCTCGTATAGCGTTCATATATTCCGTCATATTCGGAAGAACGGAAATGTCGTCCGCGACAACCGCTTCTTTATCATAGAGCTTTTGAGAAAAGTCGTAATTATAAACCGATTTTACAATATGCGGGGTATATCTTACGCCCTTGTTTGCGAGGGTCATCGCCTGAACAGCGAGGTGAAGCGGCGTTACGAGCGTTTCACACTGACCTATTCCCGCCTGTACGATATCTCCCGCGTGCCATTCAAGACCCTTCTGCTCGTAAAGCTCGAGCGACGACATCTGCCCCGTCTCCATCTTCAGCTCAAAACCCAGATCCGTTCCTATCCCGAATCTTGCCGCCCATGCCGCAAGCGTGTCTATACCGAGCCTGCGGGCGGTCTCGTAATAGAAAATGTTGCAGGAATACATAAGCGCGTCCCTTACGTCTATGTTTGCGTGGGAACCCAGGCAGGTAGGCACAAAGCCCGGGGCGTAGTATGTGTAATCGTGCCCGCAGAATATTGTGCTTGAGGTCGTGATCTTTCCCTCCATAAGCCCCGCAGCCGAGGTTATGGTCTTAAAGGTCGAGCCGGGACGGTAGGTCCCGTTCAGAGCGCGGTTGAACACAGGCGAATGATCGCGGCTCATAACCTCATAATAGTCCGCCACATAGTCGTTTATGTCATAGTTCGGATAGCTCGCCATAGCAAGAACTCCGCCCGTTTTAACGTCCAATACCACGACCGCTCCCGCCTCACAGTCCTCTCTCAGATAGTTCGAGCCAAGATAGGCGGTTGCGTATCGTCTGCAATAATCGCCCTTGAGCCACTGTATGTGGTAATTCAGCGCGTCCTGAACGAGCTGCTGAAACTGAGTATCGATAGTAAGCATAACGGAATTTCCCGACACAGGATCTTTTGTTATCTCGTCGGATATCATCATTCCGTCCGAACCGTAGGTTATCGTGCGTACTCCGCGCGTTCCGCGAAGCGTGCTTTCCAGCGCAAGCTCTACTCCGCTTTCGCCTATGACGTCATTCAGCGTATAGCCCTCTTTTTTCAGTTCATCATACTGTTCAGCCGAGATAGCTTTGACTGTTCCTCTGTAGTGCGCGGAAAGCTCTCCGTCGAGATAAACTCTCTCCCAGCTTTCGGTTATATCCACGCCCCCGAGCATCAGCGAAAGCTCCTTCAGCTCATGTATAGTGTCGTCGCTTATGCCCGAAACCAGCACAAACTTATTGCGGTTTGAAAAGTCCTTTATGGTCATTTCATAACGAACGCCCGCGATGAGTCTGCGCATATCCTCATCATATTTGTCACCGATATCGTATGTTTTGTAAAGCCAGTACATACAGTCTTCTGCCGAGGAATAGTCCGCGATCTTAAGCGTTTTTTTAAGCTTTTCCACCGCACTGTCCTTTCCTCCCATAAAGCCGTAGGGCTGTGTTTTGCTTATCGGCAGGCTCTCATTCCATTTCTCGCCGTTTTTTATCAGCACCTTAAGTACTCGGTATATAATATCGTTTTCTGTGCCTTCCTTTAGCTGAGAATACTGGAAATTTACGGAATACACAATCCTACTTGTATTGAGGATCTTTCCGCTGCTGTCAACGATCATTCCTCTTGTTGCCTCAACATCCTGCTCGGCGGTATATGTTGTTTTGGTCAATTCAAGGTATTTCCCGCCATCCACTATCTGCGTCTGCATCAGCTTCAATCCGCACATAAACGACAGTACGACTACCATAACCACCAAAACCATCGTTCTTATTATATATGAAACCTTTGACATAATGTTCACCTTTTAGAAGTTAGAGATTAGAGGTAAGAAGTCAGAACAGCACTCAGCAAGGCAGTATTTCATCCGATGTTTTTTCCGTCCTCATCGCTTTCCGAATGCTGAGCCGAAGCCTCAAGCTTTCTGTGTTCGTCGGGGCGAAGCTTCGATACGATAAGTGAGATCAGGAAATAGATCGGGACCGAAAACAAAACCGCTCCGAAATAAGCCGGCAAAACCACTCTCACAAAGGAAACAACGCTTTGTGTCCCCTCCCAGACCCAGTGCAGAAAAAGCATATCCAAAACCGCGATCAAAAGAGACACTCCCGCGTTTATCACAAAATGCGAAACAAAGTTCACCTTTATTAGAAACCTCGAAAAAAGCGAAATCGCGGGACACGCAAACAAAAGCCACAGCGCGTAAAATCCCACAAGCGAGGTCCCGTTCGCCATATCCATAAGCAGTCCGCAAAACATTCCGAAAATTCCCGACGCAAGGTCGCCCTCATGCATAGCGACCGCCGTTGCCAGCGGAATAAGCAAAAGCGGACAAAAGCCTCTTATAAGCGGATTGGATGAAAACAGATAAAACAGGACCATTATTGCGGCATAGATAGACCACCGCAAAACCACTCTCAGCATCGCCCTTCGCGAGCGCGACCTGCTTCCGAGAGATCTTTTCATATTATTCTTCAATCTCGAAAGGTACACCCTTTCCGTCAAAATCCGTAATAACAAACGCCGACGTAATTTTGAAAACATCTACCGCGGGCTTAACTATAGCTCTCTTAGAAAGACCGTTTGCATCGTCTATGATCTCCACGACCGTCCCGACCATAATATCGTCGGGAAACAGCCCGCTCTTTCCCGATGTAAAGATAACATCTCCCACAGCCAGATCGGCGTCTTTAAGAATGCCGCCCATAATACACATCCCGTCCTGAGCGCTTTCTATGGTGTTTTCAATAACGCCCGTCACCTTTGAACGTATTGAATATACGCCCACATTAACATTCGGACTGATTATGGTCTCAACTCTCGCATAGTTGTTGGCGATCGACGCAACCCTTCCCGCAAGCCCTACCGATGTTACGACAGGATCATAAAGCGAGATCCCGCTTGATTTTCCGCTTCCGATAGTAAAGCCTCCGCAGATATCGTTTGCGTTTCTCTCTTTAACATCACAGCTCTCCGAGAAAATGAAATCGGGATTTTTTTCCTTAAGCCCCAGCATTTCCCTGAGCTGTGCGTTTTCTTCCGAGATCGTATTATAGTCCTTTGTGTGCTTATAAAGCTCCGTTAGCTGGGATTTGAGCGCTTCATTTTCCGCTTTGTAGGCATTTGCGTTCACCATGGTGTCTATAAAGCCCGAAACACCGTCCGCCACGGCGTTTGCCGCGGATGTAAACGGATAAAGAAGCGTTCCGAATATCTGCTCGGGCGGAGTTTCTGTTCCGAGCGTTACAGCCGCGTAAGCCATAAGCCCCAAAAGCAGAGCCGCCAAACAAATGAGAATTTTAAATTTAACGCTGTGGAAAAATTCTTTCATAACTTAATTATATTTAATATTATCACTTAGATCAATAGATCGTCTCGTCCTCAGACAGCACGTCCTCAAGCTTGTCGATGTTTTCGAGGACCTTTCCCGTTCCGTCCGCAACACAGTCAAGAGGTCTTTCCGCAATTTTCACGGGCATTCCCGTTTCATCGTGGATAAGCTTGTCAAGTCCCTTCAAAAGCGCTCCTCCGCCCGCGAGCATGATCCCGCTTTCGATAATATCCGCCGCAAGCTCGGGCGGGCATTTTTCAAGAGTGGTCTTTATAGCCTCAATAACACGCGAAAGCGGCTCGTAAAGCGCTTCTCTGACCTCCTCGCTCTTTATCGTTATGTTTTCGGGCAAGCCGTTTAAGAGGTTTCTTCCTCTTATATCCATAACCGGCTCTGTGTCGCTTGTTTTTGCGGCGGAGCCTATGCCCGTCTTGATATTTTCGGCGGTTCTTTCGCCTATGAGAAGGTTGTATTTTTTCTTAATATAATTGATTATCGAAGAATCGAACTCATCTCCCGCGACTCTTACCGAGCGCGCGGTTACGATGCCTCCGAGCGAGATTATAGCGACCTCGCTTGTGCCTCCTCCGATATCAACGATCATGCTTCCCACAGGCTCGGCTACGGGAAGTCCCGCTCCGATAGCCGCCGCCATAGGCTCCTCTATGATCGAAACACGCTTTGCGCCCGCCTGCTGGGCGGCTTCTTTAACGGCTCTGCGCTCGACCTCGGTTACGCCCGACGGTATGCAGATAATGACTCTCGCTCTGCCTCTGCCCTTAAGCGCTTTTTTTATAAACTGTCCAAGCATGATCGAGGTCATGTCAAAGTCCGCTATAACGCCGTCCTTAAGCGGTCTTACCGCAACGATAGAACCGGGGGTTCTTCCTATTACCTCTTTTGCCTCCTGACCGACATATCTAACCTGATTAGCCTTTTTATCGACAGCGACAACCGACGGCTCGCGGATAATAATGCCCTTTCCTCTCATATAAACAAGCGTATTTGCCGTTCCCAGATCAATTCCGATATCCTTGTTGATTCCAAACATTAGTTGTATTCCTCCGAATAATGTATCTATAAAGTCAGGCACAAACTGCCAACTTATATTATACCATTATTTTCTCCGTCCTGCAATATAATATTTATAGATATTTTCTGAATTTTCCAAGTTTTTTTTGGCAATTTCACTAATCAACAAAAAAAGACAGGACTATGCCTGCCGTTTTGTTATTTAAATTATGCATTATGCAGCGGTTTATGGTTTAAGTTTTTTCATTCTCCATGATCCGAATCATCGGCGGAATTATTTGTTTTCAGTGTAAATGAACCATCGGTCTGCCGAACAAATGAATCGTCTTCATCAAGCTTTTTTTGAATTGCCTCGACATCATCGTTCAGGACGAGAAATGATCCTGCAATTGAAAACGCTAAAACGGTAATGAGCCAGCCGACAATAATGAAAGCTATTCCAATACCGACAAAATTGATCCCCAACAAACAACCGTCAATGAGGCAAATGTTAATTCCGTTTATCAAGATCCCGACCATAAATATTACCAAAAACACCTTTCTCCATTTCCCGAAGAATTTTAGCATAAGGTATACCTCCAAATTATTATGTTGTTTACAATTGTCATTATATCATTATTTTTTTAAAAAGTCAATAATATATTAATTGTTTTTTATAATTAATATATTATGTTGTTATAATTAGTATAATAACTTACAATAATAATAGGCAGGTGATAAAATGAATAATTTTATATACGGAGAAAGACTCCGAGCTTTACGCAAGGAACGCGGCTTATCCCAAGAGGAAGTAGCTCTGCGCGCGGAAATAACGCCCTCGTATTACGGACAGCTCGAACGCGGCACGGCAAATCCAACCGTTTCCATGCTTGAAAAGATATGCGCGGTCATGGGTTTTTCAATAAGCGATATATTCATCGAATCAAACACCAATATATTTAATATTGACACACTCTCAATGCAGATCTTACATCAGCTCCACGGAAAATCCGACCGCGAAAAGGAGCTTGTGCTGTCGATGATAAAAACGGCGTTCAAGCTTCAAAGCGAAAACAAATAACCCCCGCTGTGAAACAGTGGGGGATTGTTGTATCGGGACAGTGTATCAGAACGTGCCGTTCACCGCGTTGTAAAAGAGCGTATCCTGATTTACAACAGCAAAGTCATAAGTCTTGCCCTTATAGGTTGCCACAAGCTTGTCGCAGCCCGAAAAGGCATTGTTCACAATCTTTTTGAGGCTGTCGGGCAGGGTCGCTTTCTCAAGCGCGGAGCAGTTATAAAACGCGTTGCGGTCGATCTCGGTCACTCCCTCGGGGATCACGATCTCGGTAAGAGCAGTGCACTTGTAAAACGTATGCTTATCAATATAAGTAACGCTTGAGGGTATGGATACACTTTTAAGCGCGGGGCATTCCGTAAACGCGCCGCTGCCGATTGTTTTTACGCTGTCGGGGATAACAACGCTTGTAAGCGTAGCGCATTTCTGGAAGGCATATTCGTCAATGCCGACAATCTTGTAGCCCTGTATAGTGGACGGTATGACAACGTCTCCGCCTGCGCCCTTATACTTATAGATAACCGCTCCGCCATCAGCCGCCATAAGCTGGAAATCCTTATCGGAAGCACTTCCGCTATTGTCGGGATTTTCCGTGGGAGTGCTGTCGGAATTACCCGAACTTTCGGCGCTTTCCGAATTTGAAGAGCTTTCATTGCTCGAATTGTCTCCCTCATTTTTCGAGGAGCTTTCGTTGTTGCTTGTATCATCGGGCTTCGAACTTTCGGTGAGTTTTGAGCTGTCAGCCGAAGATGACGAGCTTGTGGAGTTGCTCTTTGAATTATTACCGCCTGTTGTTTCGCTGTCGCTGCACGCCGTAAGCGTAAGCATTGCCGCGCAAAGCAGAACTGCCGCATATTTTTTCATTTTGTTCATTGTCTTTTGTCCTTTCAAAAAATTGTTATCTGTACAATCTATTATATCCGTATATACTAATAATGTCAATAGCAAAGCCGCAAATTCATCAATTTAAACAAATGAAATATAATGTACTGCTCGAAAATTCACAGATATGTCATTATAATAATAAAAAGGAAGTGGCGAGATGACATATTATGAAAATCTGCGGGTCATACGAGAGGACAGAGGCTTTACTCAAAAGCAGATAGCCGAGGTTCTCGAAACCACTCAGCAGTATTATTCCGACTATGAAAACGGCAAACGCGAGATACCCATTCGGGTGTATATAAAACTGTCGCGTTTTTATAATGTAAGCATTGATTATCTCGCGGGCGAGAGTGATTCCCAAACGCGCTTTTCAGTTGACAATAAACAGTAAAACCGCGCTCGTTTAACCGAACGCGGTTTTGCTTTTAATGATTACGAATTATTAATTGATTTACTTTCCCTCAACGAGCGCCTTTGTATCACGCGCGATAAGAAGCTCCTCGTTTGTGGGAACTACCCATACCTCGACCTTACTGTCGGGGGCGGATATCTTCACAAGCTTTCCGTGAAGTCCCTTGTTTACGGACTTGTCGAGCTTGATTCCGAGATATTCCATGTTCGAGCAAACGTCCTCGCGCAGATCGTCGGAGTTCTCGCCGATTCCGCCCGTGAACAGGACCGCGTCAAGTCCGTTCATTACCGCCGCATACGAGCCGATGTACTTCTTTATCTCATAGCGCAGCATCTCGAGCGCAAGCTTTGCTCTCTTGTTGCCGTCCGCGGCAGCAGCGCCGAGATCACGCGCGTCGCTCGATACTCCCGAAACTCCGAGGAAGCCCGACTTTTTGTTGAGCAGATCGCTTGTTTCGTTGGGCGAAAGTCCCATCTTATTCTGAATGAAGGTAACCGCCGAAGCGTCAACACAGCCCGAGCGCGTTCCCATGATAACACCGTCAAGAGGAGTAAAGCCCATTGTCGTGTCTATAGACTTTCCGCCCTCGACCGCCGTGATAGACGAGCCGTTTCCGAGGTGGCAGGAAACGATCTTCAGATCCTTTATGTCCTTGCCCATTGCGTCAGCGAGCGCCTGGGAAACAAAGCGGTGGGACGTTCCGTGGAAGCCGTACTTTCTTATGCCGTACTTTTCATAACACTCATAAGGCAGACCGAACATATACGCCTTTTCGGGCATCGTCTGGTGGAACGCCGTGTCAAATACAGCGACCTGCGGCGTGGACGCGGGGAAAACCTTTCTGCAAGCCCTTATTGCCGTAGCGTTGGGAGGATTATGTATAGGCGCGAGATCCTTCAAGTCCTCTATCTGCTTGATTACTTCATCTGTAACGAGAATAGTCTTATTGTATACCTCGCCGCCGTGAACCACACGGTGTCCTACCGCGTTTACCTCGTCCATCGACTTTATGACAGCGGCGTCACCCGAAGTAAGCACCTCGACGAGCTTCTCAAAAGCCTCGGTATGGGTCGGGAAATCACAGTCAACATCGACCTCTCTGCCGTCATAGGTAGAATGCTTGATGTGTCCGCCGATACCTATTCTGTCACAGTTTCCCTTTGCGATAACGCTCTCGTCGTCCATATCAAGGAGCTGATATTTGAGAGAGGAGCTGCCCGCGTTGATTACCAAAATTTTCATTGTTTCACAAATCCTTTCATAGAATACTTATGTAGAATAAAACCAATTATATTTTAAACCAAATTGCCAAAAAAATCAAGTGCTTTTTAAAAATTTTTATTGATTTTATTTAACAAATGTTGTACAATAAAAATAGCAAAATATGAAAAGAGGTAGTATAATGAACACAGCGGCGATCATTGCGGAATACAATCCGTTTCACAACGGACACAGATATCATATCGAGCAGACGCGAAAAGCGGGAGCTACACATATCGTAAGCATAATGAGCGGGAATTTTGTACAGCGCGGCGATCTTGCGATTTTCGACAAATACGCGCGAACCAAAACCGCTCTCGATAACGGCGTTGATCTGGTAATAGAACTTCCCGCGAGGTATTCGCTGATGTCCGCGGAAGGGTTTGCGCGGGGAGCTGTAGGGATAATTTCGGCGCTTAACTGTGTGGATATGCTGTCGTTTGGGAGCGAATGCGGGGATATCTCCGCGCTTAAGGAGGCTTCCGCGGCAATAGAATACTGTATCCACTCCTCGAAATTCGACGAGCAGATACAGCGCGGACAAAGCTATCCTGCCGCTTTGCAAAAAGCCTTGAGGGAATACTACACCGAAGACGTAAGCGAGATAATCCAAAGCCCCAACAACACCCTCGCTATCGAATACCTGAGCGCGCTCGACAACATCGGAAGCAGAATAAAGCCATTTACGATAACGCGCACAGCCGCCCATGATTCGGATATTTCCAAATCCGACGAGGAATATGGAGAGCTTACGAGCGCATCGGCGATACGCCGAAAAATACGCAACAACGAGGATTATTCCGCGTTTGCGCCTGTTGTTGAAGCGCCGACAGCCGATCTGCCGCGGCTCGAGTGCGCTGTTCTGGCGAAGCTTCGTATGCTTTCACCCGACGATTTCGAGCAGATATACGACTGTATAAACGGGCTTGGAAACAGACTTTATAAAGCCTCGCGCGCGGCGCGGTCGCTCGACGAGCTGTATTTTCTCGCCAAAAACAAGAGCGTTACGCTCGCCCGTGTCCGCCGCGCCGTTCTGTGCGCGTTTTTGGGCATTACAAAGACAATTTCCGCCGCGCCGCCCGCCTATATACACGTTCTCGGAATGAACGAAAGGGGCAAGGAGATCTTAGCCGCCGCAAACAGCAGCATTCCTGTAGACACATCTCTCAGAGCGCTCTCCAAGACCTCTCCCGCCGCGCACAAGCAGGCGGTTTTCGAGGCAAGGCTCGGCGATGTCTATTCTCTTGCGTTTGAGACGCCGCGCCCCTGCGGATCGGACTTTACCGCAAAACCGATAATCGTTGGCGATTAAAACCAACTCGGAAAAAACATTGACAAACAATCGGACTGTAAACATATCCCAAAACAACGTAATATCAGCACACGAGATCGGCAATAACCACGTATTATTCGAGCGTGAATTTTCGCGCGGTTCTCACTTGACGGCTAAGCGCAGCGTGCCGCCAAATGAGAATTTTGAAATTCTTTTTAAATAATCGGCGAAATCATTGTAATTCAAACAGAAGAACGAGGTAAATAATGACCACATTTGAACAACTCCGAAAGGAACACCCCCTTTTTATTTACCACAGCTATGAGCTGAACGAAAAAAGCCTTATGTTTCATTTTCAGATAGACGAGTTTCATTTTTATCCGAAATGGGAGTTTGACCGAAACTATATGTACGGACATTTTTCCTGCTTACAGCTTGAAAAAGCGGCATTCTCGCTCGGAATGGCGGAGCTTGTTTCATACTGGAAGTGTGCTTGCTGTCCAACGGTTGAAATAAGGTGCGGCGGGCTTTCGGAGTGGCAGAAGGACTGGTGGAAAAAGCTGTATTATAACGGCTTGGGGGAGTTTTTTTACCGAAACGGCATAAACACTGATATAGAAAGCTTCATGACCATAAACGCTCCGGAACCCGAACCGCTTCCCGAAATTCACGCGGATCTGCACGGCTTTCTCAGAGGTGCGCTTGTTCCCGTTGGCGGCGGAAAGGACAGCGCAGTCACGCTCGAGCTTTTAAAACAGGCGGGAGAGGACATAACCCCATACGTCATAAATCCGCGCAAAGCCACAACAGGCTGTGTTGAGGCGGCGGGAATTGCGTCCGAAAAAGCCGTCTGCCCGAAAAGAACGATAGACAAAACGCTTATCGAGCTTAACTCGCGCGGCTGGCTGAACGGTCATACGCCGTTCTCGGCAATTGTCGCGTTTTCCGCGCTTTTGCACGGAATTATGCTCAACACACGCTACATCGCTCTGTCAAACGAAAGCAGCGCGAACGAGACCTATGTCGAGGGCAAAAACGTCAACCACCAATACAGCAAGTCGACCGAGTTCGAGCGGGATTTTCGCGAATACTGCACAAGATCCTTCGGAGAATGCCCCGAATATTTCAGTCTTTTGCGGCCGCTTTCCGAATGGCAGATAGCGCGCGCGTTCGTAAACTATACGCGGTATTTTCCTGTTTTCCAAAGCTGCAATTTAGGCGGGAAAACGGACGTGTGGTGCTGTAACTGCGCTAAGTGTTTGTATGTGTATATACTGCTTGCGGCATTTCTTGACGATGAAGCGCTCGTAAAAATTTTCGGCACGAATATGCTCGAAAAGACCGAGCTGTCGGAAATGCTTGACGGGCTTATGCTTGATGGAGAGGATAAGCCGTTTGAGTGTGTGGGAACAAAAAACGAGGTTAGGCTGTCGCTCAGCAACGCGCTCCAAATGCGCCGAAACAACACGCCGCCGCTGTTAAAACGCTTTGAGGAGCGGTTCCCTAATTACGCTCCCGTTGATCTGACAACATTTTTTGACGAAAACAATTTCGTCCCCGATAATTTTATTGAGTTTGTGGAGAAAATCGCAAGATGAATTATGACGAATTAAAACCGATCTTCAGCGGCAAGAGAGCCGTAATACTCGGCTTCGGACGCGAGGGAAAAAGCTGGCTCGAAATATTGCTTGGACTGAATGTGTGCAGTGAGATAGCGGTCGCGGACATTAACGAGCTTGAAATACCAAATGTTACGGTAATTTCGGGGGAAGGCTATCTTGAAAAATGCGCGGAATATGATCTGATATTGCAGTCGCCCGGGGTTATCATAAAAGACGATCTGGACGAAAAAGCGAAATCAAAAATACTTACGCAGACCGAACTTCTTCTTCGGCTTCACCCATGTAAGATCATAGGCATTACGGGTACAAAGGGAAAATCCACGACCTCTTCTCTTGTTTATCACTTCCTCCGGGCAAGCGGTATAAGCACAATGCTAATCGGAAATATCGGCGTTCCGCCGCTGAAAAGGCTCGGTGAAATGAACGAGGATACCGCTGCGGTTTTGGAAATGAGCTGTCATCAGCTTGAGTTTGTTCATCATTCGCCCGATATTTCGGTATTGCTCAATATTTTCCCCGAGCATCTCGACCACTACGTTGACTTCAACGCTTACGCAAACGCCAAACGCAACATCGCGCGCTTTCAGCAAAAAGGCGATACCGCGATCGTAAACAGCGCTCTGCTGCCTGTTGAATCGAGCGCGGAGATAATCACCGCCGCTCTTGACGACGACGCGGATATAACTACAAACGGAAAATGGATCTCAATTTTGGGAAGCATTATTCCCGCCGAAAAAATACAAACCTCGCTTTGCGGAAAGCATAATATTTACAATATTGCCGTTGCTCTTACAGCAGCGGTAAAGGCGGGCGCGGACTTGGAGAAATGTTTGAGGGCATTGCCCGAGTTCAACGCCCTTGAACACAGGCTCGAAAGAGTTGCGGAAATAAACGGCGTTGAGTATATAAACGACAGCATAAGCACTGTTCCCGAGGCGGCGATCGCCGCCGTAAAGGCGTTCGACGGCGTTGACTGCCTTATACTCGGCGGAATGGACAGGGGCATTTCATACGATATTTTAGGGGAATTCCTGAACCGCGGCGAGGTCGCGAATGTTGTTCTGCTCCCTGACACAAACGAGCGCATAGCAAAGCTAATCACAAACCCGAACGTAAACGTTGTGTTCGCTAAAAATATGGAAATTGCAGTCGGGCTTTCATCGGAGCTTGCAAAAAAGCGTGTTGTCCTCTCCCCCGCCGCTGCCAGCTACGGCTTTTACAAAAACTTTGAGGAACGTGGAAAACACTTTAAACAACTCATAAACGAAATTAAAGGGCGATCCGTTTAAAACGGACCGCCCTTCGGGCTGTATATAAAGTTGTCTATCCCGAATTTATTTAAATTTGAAATTTCAAAACC
>JAFLUE010000059.1 GCA_022508945.1 Oscillospiraceae bacterium | reverse complement strand
TCTGCTGACGCAAAGTGATGAATTTTGAAATTCTATTTAAATCCGAATTTCAAAAATAATCGACGCGTATGAGCAAAGCTCATACGCGTCGATTTGATAGCGCAGCTTGTTGCGCGGTTTTGAAATTTCTATTTAAATAACTCCGCTAAGGGTCAGCCTGTTTGTTATCTCAAAGGTCGGACCCTTCTGCCAGAGATACGGAGTAAGCGATATCTCAAAGCCCTCTCCCGGCGCGCACATAAAGTCCGCGGGCTTTCCCTTCGGAAGTCCGTAGCCGCACAGCAGATTTGTGATAACGCCCGCGTGGGTAATGACCGCGCCGAATTGAAGGTCGTTTTTCATCATGTCGCTGAATACGCTGTCAAGACCGTTTATACATCGCAGTATGAAATCGCCGTATTTCTCGCCGTTTGGCGGCGCGGAATCCACTCCGCCCTTGAGCCAGTCGTTGTATTCGCGCAGGTCCCGAAGCTGTTCGGCTGATTTGTTCTCAAAATCCCCGAAATTCATCTCGCAAAGCTCGTCAACTATCATCAGCCGCTGTTCTGGATAAATTATCTCCGCTGTTTCAAGACACCGCGCGAGAGGGGAGGAGTACACCTTTTCGACCTCGGGATAAAGCTCGTTCGTGCATAGCTCTTCTATTGTCCTTTTGCCCTCGGGACAAAGCGACAGGTCGGTTTGTCCTATATATTTTCCGTCAAGATTTCCTTGGGTGATACCGTGGCGAATAAGGTATAAATAGTAGTTCCTCATAAACTTCCTCCTATATATTGTATAATTAGGAATTTTATCCTATGATCGTGTCGAAATTTTGGTAATTATGACGCTTTACATATCGGAATAAATGTACTATAATATACATTACGAAAAAATATTATGTGGAGAATTAGCAAATGAATAAGGATTTTCCGAGAATATTAAAATTGCTTCGTAAGGAGCGCGGATTAAGACAAAAAGAAGCCGCGGATAAGCTTGGCGTTGCACAGGCTCTTTTGTCGCATTATGAAAACGGAAAGCGCGAATGCGGTCTGGATTTTCTGGTCCAGGCGGCGGATTTCTATAACGTTTCCGTTGATTACATACTCGGCAGAAGCAATTCGCGTAACGGCGCGGTCGTCACCGAAAACGAGCTTGAGGACAGTACGGTTTCCGACGGCGCGAGCGAGGACGCCGCTTCGACGGGCATTCTGCTCAGAAAAAAGCTTGTTACAAACGCGCTTGAGATAGTGTTTTCGCTGCTTATAAAAACAAAGAACCAAAAGCTTTCAAAATCGGTCGGAAGCTATATGCTTACCGCGGTTTACCGAGCGTTCAGAATGGTCTACAGCGCCGGCGGGGAAAATGATGAAAACCTGTTTTCTATACCGCGCGAAAGCCTTTCGGGAATTACCCTCGCCCGGCTCAGCCTTGATGATGTCGCGGCGAATACTGCCGAAAAAGAGGGGACTGTTGACGAAAAAATCACAAATTCCCGCATAGAGCAGGAGTATCCCAAGCAAAGCACCGCTCTGTTTTCCGTCATCAACAATGTGGAAAAGGAATTGAAGAAGCTTTAATTATTTCAGCTTGTAGAAAAAGTTCAGAACTGCATAATATAGCATTGCGAAATTTCAAAATGCATCCGCCGCGGCGGGCAAAGCGTTTTGCCCGAAGGGCATAATGCGCGTAGCCGCGGTGCGCGGTTTTGAAATTTCAAATTAAAAAAAATTCGGGACAGACAACTTTATATACAGCCTGAATTATTTATCTACGATGTTGTTATTGAGGATGAAGCTCTCATTGTCGCGCCAGTTTTCCCTTACCTTTACGAAGATCTGAAGGTTTACTTTTGTATCGAGCATTTCCTCGATATCCTTTCGCGCGAGAGAGCCTATCTGCTTCAGGCGCTCGCCGCCCTTTCCGATTATCATGCCCTTATGCGAGTTTTTTTCGCAGATTATGACCGCGCCGATGTCTATGATCTCGGCGCCTTTTTTGTTTTGGCGTGATGTAAAGCTTTCGATATCGACCGCCGTTCCGTGGGGGATCTCCTGCTGCATTGTCCATAGCAGCTTTTCGCGGATTATCTCGCTGCATAAAAAGCGCTCTGTGCGGTCGGTAGCTATATCGTCGGGGAAGAAGTGTTCGCCCTCGACCGCGTATTTTTCGAGCGCGGGCATAATAAGCTCGGTATTTATGCGTTTCTTTACGCTTATAGGTATAATATCCGCAAAATTATACAGTTTGTTATATTCGCTTATCAGCGGCAAAAGCTCCTCTTTGGATCTGACCAGGTCGATTTTGTTCAACAGCAGAACGACCTGTGTTCCGCGAGACGAAAACGATCTGATAAGCTCCTGTTCTATCGCGGAGAGCTTCTTTGTCGCGTCAGCCATCAGTATCGCGCAGTCCACATCATCAACGCTTGTCCTTACCGCCCTCACCATATGCTCTCCGAGCTTTGTCTTCGGCTTTAGAAAGCCGGGCGTGTCGATAAACACATACTGTATATCGCCCTTTGTAAGAACGCCGTTTATGCGGTTTCGCGTTGTTTGGGGCTTTTCGCTTACGATAGATACTTTTTCTCCAACAAGCAGATTTGTAAGCGAGGATTTTCCCGCGTTAGGTCTGCCGGTGATTGCGATAAATACGTTTTTAGTCATTTTTTCTTCCTTTCGGACTGCCGCTAAACCCTCATCTGCGTCATCATCGGCTTATCGTCAGCCACAAAGGCCGGCCGACAAGCCGCCTCCTACATCTGAGGGCTTCCCGACAGCCTGAATTAGATTTCTATAAGCTGTTATTTCTCGGTTTGTATACCAGTCTGAATTGAACGAAATGTTCGAGCTTTTTTGTTATCACTATAACAAATTTCGGTATTCCCAAAAAATCCGTAAGAATGGCATAGCTTCCTATGTCACCGTCGATTTCAAGACACCGCACCTTTCCTCTTTTAACAAGCCTCAAATCTTCCTCCGACAGCGGAATTTTCGCAAATTCCGTATCATCGGGAACCTCGGCAACGCTTCTTAAATCAACGATAAAACGCTCCGTAAGCCTGTTGATATGCGCCTCGTACAGATCGGGGCGTTTTCTTTTTGTGACCTCAAGCGACATCTTTTCGCGCCATTCCATGACCTGTTTATGATCTCCCGAAAGCAGTATCTCGGGAACTTTTCTCCCGCGCCAGACTTCGGGACGCGAATATTGAGGATATTCCAGAAGCCCGCCAAAGTGGCTCTCTATGCTGTAGGCGTCCTCGTTCGGAAGTACGCCGGGCTGAAGCCTTGTAATTGCGTCGGTTAAAATAAGCGCGGGCAGCTCTCCGCCCGTCAGAACATAATCGCCTACCGAGATCTCCTCGGCGTTCAACTCCTCGAGTACTCTCTCGTCAACGCCCTCGTAGTGACCGCAGAGAAGGATAAGCCCGCTTTCCTTCGCAAGCTCCCGTACCTTATTCTGCGTAAGCGTTTCGCCCTGCGGCGACAAATAAATTACGCGCGGCGGGAATTTGTGCTGCGCGGAGATCGCTTTTATACAGTCGTAGATCGGCTGTGCCTGCATAACCATTCCCGTGCCGCCGCCAAACGCCTTGTCGTCGACATTTCTGTGCTTATTTTCGGTATAGCTTCGGATATTATGCGCGTAGATCTCGATAAAACCGTTTTTTATACCGCGCCCGACAATGCTTTCATTAAACACCCTTTCGCACATTTCGGGAAACAGCGTCGCTATATCAATCCTCATCAAACAGCCCCTCAAGCGGAATTATCATCATCTCTCCCGCGTCAATATCGATCTTCTTTACTATTTCGTCAATGCGCGGAAACATAAGCTCGGTCTTGTTTTCTCTTTTTATCGAGTAAACGTCCGTAGCGCCGTTCTGGTAAACGTCCGATATCTTTCCGTAAATTTCTCCTGTCTCGGCGTTTTTTACCGTAAGTCCGATTATGTCCTGGATAAAATAAACTCCCTCGGGCAGTTACATGTCGTTTCGGTCAATATAAAGTATCTTTCCGATATATTTCTGCGCGTCCTCGATAGAATCAACGCCCTCGATTTTCAATACGACAATGTTTTTATGAACATACGCCCTTGTTATCTCAACAGGCTCTTTGCCTTTATTCAGATACAGCGTTTCAAACTCGCAGAGAATATCGGGCGAGTCGCAGTAATACTGACAGCGCACCTCCCCGCGAACGCCTTGTGTGGAAACGATCTTAGCTATTTCGAGAAACTGTTTCATTTATTCGGTCACGTCTTTCTTTTCCTTTTTCTTGTTTATGATCAATTTTACTGCCTGAACGCAGGTCTTGAAGTTTATCGCCGCTATAACGATGAAAATGACCGCGTTTATCACGTTCTGCAAAAGCCCGAAATCAAGCAGCATGATCGACAGCGCCATTCCCGTAAGTAAAATTATGTTCGCGGCGATCTTGACCCAGTATATTGTCATGTAAAGCAGCTTTTTGGTATCAATAACACGATAGATAAACACGATAAGGTAGCTTGAAAGCGTAGCGAGAGCCGCGCCTAAAATGCCCATAACCGGTATCATCAGAAAGTTAAGACCAATGTTTGCCGCCGCTCCGATCGCGGAAGAAATAAGCGCGTGGGTCGTTTTTCTCGAAGCCTCGTAGATGCTTGAAAGGAAGTTGTTGAAGCACTGGAAAATGACCGCGCCCAATAAGATCGGAACATAAAAATACGCAGGAGCAAACTCTTCCGTGCCGAAAAACGGCATTATCACAGGTCTTAGTATTAGCATTATCCCCGCGCAGGCTAAAAATACGACCGTCTGCATCATACTGAAAATGTTCGAGTAGAAGTTTGATACAGTGCGCGAGTTCCTTTCGGTAATAGCGGACATATGCCACGCCTGGGCGAATATCCCCACCACGACCGCCGCGAGATTCGGAAACTTATACGCAAAGCCGTAGATACCGTTTGCGTCGCTTCCGATAAACGAAGTCACCATAAAGCCGTCTGACATATTTATTATCCACCACATTATCGTGGTCGGCATAAGGGGAATGCTGTATCTCATCATCGCTATGCAGAGCGATTTGTCGTTTTTTATCGGTCTGTACTGCTTGTATAGCTTTGCGACAATATTCAGGAAAACGATCGAGGTGAGATTGCTCAATATCACAGACCAGATATAGCCGTTTATGCCCAAATTGAAAACTCCGAGCAGAAGGAGGTTGAAAATTATCATCGATACGGTCGTTATTATCCCATCGACCGCGAAGAGCTTTACCGAAACTCTTGCTCTGACAAAAATCCCGCAGACCTCTTTAAGCGCGCCCACCAGAACGTATATAAACAGCAGCCATTCATATCCCGCAAGCATCGGTATAAGCCCTATCAGCGGCACATACGCCGCAAACACAACACACCCGCAGACCGCAATGTTTATTCCGATAGAGAACACCATTCTGCCGTCGTTGTTTTTTTCAAGGGCAAAGCGCAGCACGCCCTCCGCAATGGACAGCGAAAAAACGGATATGAGAAGCGAACCCGCGTTTATAATATTCGTCATATCGCCGAAGCCCGCAGACCCGAGCATACTTGTGTAAAATTTGAGCATTACATACACAAGAAGCTTCGAGCTGAACTGACCAATACCTAAAATGACGATATTTCCCGCTAAGGTCCTGTATCTGTTTTGTGAATTAGGCTTTTCACTCATTCTTATGTTTTTCCCCGATTTATGTTATTCCGGCATATCCGGCTTATTCCACTTGTTCTGCTTATCGCGTAAATTACCGAAAAATTCCGAAAGTATCTTCCCGCATTTTTCCTCGAGTACTCTGCTTCTTACCCTCGGGATATGCGTGAATTTCTCGTCAAACAGCGCCGCCACCGAAGCGCAGGCGCCGTTTTTCTCGTCAAACGCCCCATATACAAGACGCTTTATCTGCGCGTTTATGACCGCTCCCGCGCACATCGGACACGGCTCGAGCGTTACATAAAGCGTACATTCCGAAAGCCTTCTGTTTTTGAGAGCCTTTGAGGCTCGTTCTATTGCCAGGATCTCCGCGTGAGCGGTAGGCGATATGAGCGTCTCCCGCTCATTAAAAGCCTCTGCGATTATCTCGCCGTCCTTATCTACAACTATTGCGCCTACGGGGATCTCACCCATTTCGGCTGCTTTCCCCGCAAGCGCAAGAGCCTTTTCCATATATTCCTCGTCCGTTAAGATCATAAACGCTTGAAAAACGGTATACCTACGGTAATTACCGCGCTTATCAGACCGTATATCAATATCCATAAGCCGTTAAACATATCATATAATTTAAACAGCATGAAAATTATCGCCAGCAAAATTCCAATACCCGCCGTACATATCTGGACTATAGAGCCGATCGATATTTTTGTGCGGAGCTTTTTGGCTATGGAAACACCGTCCGCAAGCGACGCGAATGTTCCGCCGAGGGAAAGACCCGCGTTTCCGCTTGAAACAAACCTTGTGCATTCGTTGAAGCTTTCGTGGTATTCAAAGGGAATTACCTTTATTGAGTTTTCCTCAACTCCGAAGGTTTTTGTCATAAAAGAGTTTGTTATCATTCCGTCAACGGTCTTTACAATGATCGAAATGTCATCGGAGATAAGCTGGTTTACTTTTTTCAATATCTGTTCGTCGGCCGTGACAGAAACGAAAAACAGCAGACAAACCTCTCCTCCCACGGCGAGGTAAATAACGCTGTCGTTTTTGGGATTCGCCGCGGATTCCTTTTTAATGCTCGGAACGGATATATCGTGAGCCTGCATATGCTCGCGCGTTCCGAGGAGGACTCTGCGCCTGTCTATCCAGCCCATTACGCCGAGATTGTTTTCATAAACCACGCCGCTTACCGTCTTTAAAAGCTCCTTTTTATAGTCGAGCATATTGAACAGCGAGTCCGAAAGAATGCTTCCCGTCGCATAAGCAAGGCTTGCGCCGAGGATTATCGCCTCGTCTATATTTACCTTTCCGTCGCCGCGGTTTGAGGGCTTGTCGTATCCGCAGATGTTGTCTATAACAACGGTTTGCGGCGGGAAAAGCGCCGAAGCCTCGACCAAAACGGAGTTTGTTTCACTGAACTTTTCTACAGCTTCATATCCCAAGATCGCAAACTTATTCTTTCCGCCCTTAATTGAAGCAAACAGAAGCGGTATCGTGACCGTCATCGAGCAGGACAGCGCCGCCCCAAGACAGCATATAGCCGAAAGCACCGTAAATGCCCAGGAAAGATTGTTGAGGAAAAGCTCGTCGCCGTTTGTAAAGAACGCTATGACCGCTCCTATAACAGCCGATATTACTGTCGCTATGGCGGTTTTTCCCGAAACCCTGTCCGAAGCGTCCTCACAGTAGGTGGAGATGATAAAATCCTTAAGCATTTCGGTTTTTCTCATTGACGCGGTTATGGGAACTCCCGAAACCGCGCCCTTTGCGAGACGCTCGGCGCTTGATTTGTTGCAGATATCCGCGAAATATTTCGCGCCGTCCGCCGAAACGAACTCAAAATTCTTCTTTGCCGTTTGAACCGCAATAAGCTTTGAAAGTGTGTTAAAGCACAAAATACCGAGCGAGACCATGAGGTAAACGTGCGACATGGAGCGCTGGATATATTCTATTCTTAAAAGATAGGGAACGATAGACGCTATCGCCGCCGAATGAGCAAACGCGCAAAGCGTATCCCCGTCGGGACGCAGCTTGAACATTCTCGAAAAACCGTTTGCTATGACCGAGGAGCAGGTAGCAAACGACAATATTCCGATAGTCAGCATACAGTAAAGATAGTTCTCCGTAGAAGAGCGCAGGTTTATAACGCCTCCTATCGCGCCCATGTTCTGTATATTCGCCGTGTTAAGGATCCCGATTATGAGAGTCGCTATGAACAGAACTCCCGTAATGACCAGCCGCCATAAAAGACCTGTCGCTGAGCGGCTGAGGCGGTCGCGGATAACGGTCTCGTCGTCGAGGTCGATAGGCTCATCTTCATCATCCTCGTCCTCAAAATTGTTTTCGGGCTTATATTCGTCTTCCTCCTCGTCGGGATTTTCGAGGATAAAGTTTGCGATCTTTCGCTTGCGTTTATGCGCAAGCTCGTTGGCTCTGCGAATCTTTTCGAGGCGTTCGTCCTCGTTTTTTTCTTCGTCGTTTTTTCCCGCCGAATCCGACAGATCGTATTTTTCCGTTTTCATGTCGCCGACGGGATTTTCCATATTTTCGGGAATTTTTATGGTATAAGCCTTCTGCTCGTATTCTCCGGCAATCTTTTTGTCCAGCGCTTCGGAGATGGACTCTCCTATAAGCATATCTTTTTTGTTTATCTGCTTTCCTGAAACAACGGCAGTCTCATCAACAACTTCTTTTTTGCGGGAAGTCGGCTTGTATTCTATAACGTGTTCTTCTTTGCCGATATTTTTGAAATCATTTCCCGCTATGGCGAGGGTGTCGGTCGTATCGTCATCGGATTTCAGCATATCCGCGACCTTTTCGCGCTTTGCCGCCGGATTCAGCAGCTCGAGCATCTCCTCGGGGCTTTGCGCCTCGCTGTCCGCTTTCAGAAGCGCCTGATTTATCTCGTCAATACGCTGCTGTTTTCTCATCTTCATTGTGTCAGTTGTGACAAGATCGCTTCGCGTATGGAAAATAATATCATCGTTTTCTTCCGCTGAATAATTCTCCGTATAATCGCCCTCGGCTGTATCATCGTATGAACCGCCGAAAGAGAAGGAGCCTGTGTTGTTGTCGGTGTTCTTATCCGCATATATCCGCACGGATTCATCTTCCGCCGTACCATCATTAATGCCGCTGCTTAAAGTAATGCTGTCGGTGTTGAAGGTCGTGTTTATAATAGGCTGAGAATCCGTGTCATCAAACAGCCTTTTTCTTCTTTCCGATTCGATGGCTTCCGCGATCTCCTTAGAGCGCCGAGCGTCGGTCTCCGCTTCGGAAAACTGTCTTGCCGCGGCGGTATTTTCGCGCTTGTCGGAGTATTGGTTTATAAGCTGTGTAACGCTGAGATCGGGCTTTTGCTTACCCGCCGACGCATTCGGTTTTTTCTGTGAGCCGGCGCGCAAAAGCTTATCGAGGTCATTGTCGCCGATTATATCGGTCACGCTTCCGTTATAGGAGCTTTTTGAAGCGTCAAATCGGGAATCGTCAACTTCCTTTAGAATATTATCGATATCGTAGTCTTTATTTGGCATAAAATATACACTTCCCCTTGAATTATTTCCTGTATTTAACAATTTCGTACATCAGTATTCCCGCAGAAACGGAAGCGTTCAGCGAGTTTACTCTTCCGTTCATCGGCAGCGACACTATAACATCGCAGTTTTCTCTTACGAGCCTTGAAAGTCCGAAGCCCTCCGACCCGACAACGATTGCCGTTCCGCCCGAAAAATCGACCTTATCATAAGGCTCTCCGTCGGCTTCCATACCATAGACCCAGATGTTGTTTTTTTTCAGCGTTTTTATCGCGTCTACAAGGTTTGATACTCTCGCGACCTTTATCCATGCCGCCGCTCCCGCGGAGGTTTTGAATACGGTAGAATTAAGCCCCGCCGAACGTCTTTTCGGTATTACGACGCCGTCGGCTCCCGCGGCTTCCGCTGTTCTTATGATAGCTCCGAGGTTATGCGGGTCGGCGATCTCGTCCGCGATTATAATAAACGGAGGTTTTCCGCTTTTCTCCGAAGCCTCGAGAATGTCCGAAAGCTCCGCGTATTTCGCGGCGCACAATTCCGCGCAAACGCCGCCGTGCTTCTGAGTTCCTGAAAGCGCGGTTATTTTTTCCGCGCCGACGATTTTTACGACCGCGCCGCGTTCCTTTGCTAAAGCCGAAACCCCGTCTATCTTCAGGTCCTTTTGTATAAAGACCGTGTCGATCTCCTTTTCGGAGCGCAGCGCCTCTATGACGGCGTTGCGTCCGTAAATAATTTGTCTTTCAGTATCCTTTTCCATATTTTTATTCCATTTTTCCAAATATAATACTAATCCATAATAATACATTATCTATTATAACACAAATATAATTTTTTTTCAATAATAAAAACACAACATATTGTTAAAATTTCGTAAAAAAAACTGTCATAACCGTTGCAATTTACACAAAAATATGGTAAAATACCTTTTAGAGGTTAGAAATTAGAGGTTAGAGGTCAGATTTAAACCTATTGCCGAATTTCTTATCTCTAACATCTAACTTCTAAAAAGAGGTAAACTATGTTCAGTAAGATCAACAGCGTTGGACTTTTCGGGCTTAACGCTTTTCCCGTTACTGTAGAGGCAAGTATCTCCCCGGGACAGCCGACCTTTGACGTCGTGGGGCTTCCGGACGCGGCTGTTCAGGAGAGCAAGGCGAGGATCCGCGCGGTTTTGGGTCAGCTTAATCTGAAGCTGCTTAACGGGAGGGTAACTGTTAATTTGGCTCCCGCGAGTGTTAAGAAGATAGGCTCGATGTTCGATCTGCCCATAACCATAGCGCTTATGAAGCTCGGAGGTGTGATCGACTGCGAGCTTGGTGATACGGCGTTTATCGGAGAGATGTCGCTTGACGGAAGAATAGCGCATATAAACGGCGCGCTCAGTATGACCATAACCGCCGCGAAAAACGGCATAAAACGGCTTTTTCTCCCGAAAGCAAACGCAAGGGAAGCGTCCGCCGCCGATGATATTGAAATTTACGGAATTGAACATATAACCGAGATCGTTGAATTTTTTCAGGGCAGAAGAGCGCTTACGCCCGAGCCGCGCTATATGCCGAGCGAACAAAGGCTTGTTTACCGTGAGGATTTTGCGGATGTAATGGGGCAGACTGCCGCGAAAAAGGCGATCGAAGTCGCGGCGGCGGGTTCGCACAACATTCTGATGCTGGGTCCCCCCGGCTCGGGAAAGTCGATGCTTGCAAAGCGGATACCCTCGATATTGCCGAAGATAACCTTCGGGGAAAGCATTGAAACGACCCAGATACATTCTATCGCGGGCATAATAAACCCGAAAGAGCCGCTGGTCATAACGCGCCCGTTTCGTCCCGTAAGCCACACGATAAGCGGCGCGGGGCTTGTCGGCGGAGGGACTGTTCCGCGTCCGGGGGAGATATCGCTCGCGCATAACGGCGTGTTGTTTTTGGACGAGCTTCCCGAGTTTGACAGAAGAACGCTCGAAACCCTCAGACAGCCTCTTGAAAACGGCGAGATAGTTATTTCCAGAGCGAGCGGCTCGGTCAGCTATCCTTGCGACGTAATGCTTGTCGCGGCAATGAACCCGTGTCCCTGCGGAAATTTCGGAAATCCGAAGAAAAAATGCACCTGCTCCGAAAAAATGGTGACGGCATATCTGAACAAGATATCACAGCCGGTGCTTGACAGAATTGATATACAGATAGAGGTAAAGCCTGTGGAGTATGACGATCTGTCGGCCCGCCGCGCCCAGGAGACCTCGGCGCAGATCGCCGAAAGAATACAGCGTGCCCGCGATATCCAGGCGCGGCGCTTCAAGGGAACGGGAATCAAGTCCAACAGCCGCATAACGTCCGATATGATCGCGAAGGTCTGCCGATTGACTCCCGACGCCGATGAAATGCTGAAAGCGGCGTTTGACAAGCTTGGGCTTTCGGCGCGGGCGTATGACAGGATACTGAAGGTAGCGAGGACCTGCGCGGATCTTTCGGGGCTTGAGGACATCGACAAATCCTGTATATCACAGGCGATAAGCTTCAGAAGCCTCGACAGAAAATATTGGAACAGATGACATTTACAATTGACAATGGACAATTGACAATTGATAATTTCGGTGCGCCCTTCGGGCGCGAATATTTAAATATTGTCTGCGAAGCAGACACCTTA
>JAFLUE010000058.1 GCA_022508945.1 Oscillospiraceae bacterium | reverse complement strand
GCTCTTGACCACTGCGCGGTTTCAATCAAATAATTTCGTTACCACATAATATTCGAGCGCGAAATTTCAAAAATCAAGCATTGTCTGAACACGAAGCGAAGCGGAGTGTGAAGCAATGCTTGGATAGCGCAAAGCGCAGCTTTGCGCGGTTTTGAAATTTTTATTTAATGTTATTTTTTAGGGTTTATTTGCCTCGCAGTTGTAAAAATATACAAATTTTTTTAAATTTTGATAAATTTCATTGACAAGTTGTTACAAATTTTGTATAATAAATATAGATATATCTATGGATAATGCCCATATTCGATAATATTTCACACTAAATCATCTTAGCTCGCATTATGCTTCGCAAAACGCCGCATTATGCTTCGGGCAAAAGCCTGGATATATGAGGTTATTTGGTATGCTTGTAATAACAGCGCGGTATTACATACTGAGAAAAGAGGTTTCTATGTCAAGGATTGGATTAAAGCTGATCGCGGTCTTTATGGCGGGTCTGATCGCTGCTGTGGCGGTGGTAAATACGATCGCGATGATAATGGCAACGTCTATGATAAGAACTGTTGTCAAGGAGGGAAATATGTCGGGTCTCAAGACAGTTCAGTCTGAGCTGGCGGAAGAGATATTTGAACTTAGGGCGTTTATAGAAATGATGGATTCCTTTGATTTCACGCTTAGGGGAAACGAGGAAAACGCCGACTTGTTCTGGGATACGTCTTACGGAAGCGACAGCGAGTACGCCGCGTTCTTTGATACCGAAGGAAATGTTTACTGGCATTCCGATAACTACGCCAGCGCGGATCTTGACCTCAACAGGGCGCTCGCCGGAGGCTGGAACGGCTTTATCGATGACTCCAAGGCAGGTCTGGCGCTTGAGGTATGTATGCCCATAAAGCGTGACGGCTCGACCATCGGCGTCGCGATCATGGGACTGTATATAGACAATGAATGGCTCGACGAGCGAAAAGAAGAGACCGGCTTGGAGCTTACTATCTTCAAAGAAGACGTCCGTTTCAGCACCACCATTGCCGACGCAAACGGAAACCGCGCGATAGGCACGAAGATGGCTGAAAATATCGCAAAAACGGTTCTTACGGAGGGCAAGAGCTACGAGGGCGAAGCAAATATCCTCGGGCAGAATTATTATGTGGCATATGAGCCTATGCCCGATATCAACGGAAATATCATAGGCGCATATTTCGCAGGCACGTCCTCCGCGGAGTCCGATAGTATGAAGGTGCAGCTTATCATCATCACGATAGCTGCGGCGCTGGTTGTTGCGGCATTGTCGGTAGTAGCGACAATAATAGTAAACAAGAAGGTACTTATAGATCCCATAAAGGAAGCAAGCAAGCTCGCCGAGGACATGAGTCTCGGACAGCTCCGCAAGCCAAACAGCGACTTCAAATTCGCCAACGATGAGCTGGGCGACTTTATGAGAAGGCTTGAAGACACCAAGAATCAGCTTAACAACTATATCGGCGATATAAATTATGTTCTTTCGGAAATGGCGACGGGCGACTTTACTGTCCAGCCGAAGGTAGAATATATCGGCGACTTTGTCGATATCAAGGAATCCTTCAATGAGATAGAGGACTCACTGAGCAGTATAATCGGAAGCATCGGAAGCTCCTCGCGAGATGTCAGAAGCGGCTCTTCGCAGATTGCCGAGGGTTCTCAGACGCTTGCTGACGGTACTATCCAGCAGGCCGCGGCGATCGAAGAGTTGTCCGCATCCATAAACGATATTGCCGAAAAGGTACAGCAGAGTGCGCTGAACGCTTCCGAAGCAAGTAAGATCTCCACCCAGACGGCCGATAAGATCACCTTCCAGAACGACGAGGTCAAGAATATGCTGGGGGCTATGGACGAGATCAAGGAGAAGTCAGACCAGATCCAGAACATCATTCAGGCTATCGACGATATTGCTTTCCAGACCAATATCCTTGCGCTGAACGCCGCAATCGAGGCGGCTCGCGCGGGAGCCGCGGGAAAGGGCTTTGCGGTCGTTGCGGATGAGGTAAGAAATCTTGCCGCAAAGAGTGCCGAATCCGCCAGACAGACAGGCGATCTGATAAACGCTACCATCGAGGCTGTAAACAAAGGCACTGTCATTGCCGAAAGCACTGCCGAAACAATGAAGCAGGTAACAGCGCTTTCCGTTCAGACAAACTCCTACATCAGCGACATCACCGTTGCGACAGAGGAACAGACAAAAGCTATCATACAAGTCAAGGTCGGTATTGACAGGATCTCGCAGGTCGTTAATCAGAACTCCGCGACAGCCGAGCAGACCGCTGCCTCCTGCGAGGAGCTAAGCACCCAGGCGGCTGTTCTCGAAAGCCAGATCAAGAGATTTATCGTATAAAGCTTTTGGCGGGCAAATATGATCCCGTTTGAGCTGCCGAGCCGATCGGTAAAGACCGGCTTAGCAGCTCTTTTTATATTGCGTCAGTCCGACGCCCGTAAAAAACAAAGAATTTCAGGAGGACAACAGCGTGGCAGTAAATTTTAATCAGGAATCGGTTTGGAATCTAAAGCCTATCGGCATTGACGAGGTAAGAAGCGACGTAAGCGGTCTGCTTATAGGCGGAGAAGAAATCATTATGGCATTTAAGACTATCAGAGATCAGCTTATATTCACAAACAAGAGGATCATTTCCGTCGATGTTCAGTGGGTCACGGGAAAGCGGAAACCATTCAGCCCGCTTCCTTATTCAAAGATCCAATTTTTCTCCATACAGACCCCCGGCTTTGCGGAGATATTTCCCGACTCCGAGCTGTTTATAATGTTTTCAAATACCTTTACGGCAAAATTTGAGTTTAAAGGAAATGTTGATATCGGAAAGATCGGCAGAATGATATCCGAATATGTTCTGGCATAGCCCTGCGGTTCAGAAAGCTATGCGAAAGTTTTTGAACGCTAACCCTTTTAAAAGGGTTAGCGTTTTGCGCCGAAGGCAGCGTTTTCCGCTATAGGCGGATAACGTGGTAATTGCGCCCCCCTTTTCAAAGACTTTTTGTGCGCTTCACGATTGGTTATGTCTGCCTTTAAATATAAATAAATATGAAAACATAAAAACCCGCCCTGCACAAAGGCGAGCTGCCTTTGGCAATACGTTTCATGCGTGAAACGCTGTCAAAGGTTTTCGCTCGAATCGCGCAATACTTCTATATCGCACGTTCCTTAATGCGCGGGGCGGATATGTTTATGCCGCAATTAAAAATTACACATTATAAGATCTGAGTTTTCAGGTATGTAGTAGCGATAACAGCAAGAATGCCGCCGATAGAAGAACCGACAAAGTTTACAATGAGCTGATATCCCCAGTCTACCTTTTCCTTGTTCTTATTTGGTATAGGCAGGATCGCGAACCAGATGCTGCTGAATACCGAGCGCATGGCGTTCATGCTGAAGCCGGTGCTGTTGAGGGTGAGCGCAAGAAGCGCGACCGCGCAGAAGCCGACCGCTCCGATAACCAGCGCGTCACCGGCGAAGGCAATTCCCATAAACACAAGAAACAAAAACAAGAACGTTGCTAAAATTTCCTGAACGAAATTCAGCGGCATATTTTTTTCAACGGGATACGCCGAGAAAATGCCGCGCTTTGAGGTGTCGGGAGAAGCCTTGAAGGAATCCCAGAAAAAAATCATGCAAATCAGGACAGCCGCGCCCGCCGCAAGGAACTCCATAAGCAGAAGCATAAGTCCGTCTCCTATCCCCAGACCGCAATATATCATCTGTCCGAGTACAACGCCCGGGTTAAGCGCCGCAGGTCCTCCCATTATAACGCCGATCGCCAGACCGAAGCCGACCGCCAGGCTCCACGCTATGACCAGCTCAACATAATTCAGCGCCGATACAAGCGTCTTTTTCAAGTTGATATTGCACATATACGCATAGCCGCCGAGCAGGAATATAAAGCTTCCCACAAACTCGGAAAAGTACCACATAAACCCATGTGTTAATTCCATTAAAACTTCCTCCCAAAAAGTATTTTCTCTCCTTACAGGATACTATGACTCTTATATTTTAACATATTTATCAAATTTTTTCAACATATTTTTACAAAAATCGGTAAAAAATAATCATAATGCGGTCATCTGCTCTCCCTGATCTTGGCAGATGAAAATACGTAATAAGCTCGGAACAAAAACGCTGCCGCCGCATACGGCTTTTTTCACTTGACAAATCCGTAAAAATATGTTATAATTAAGCGTGGTTCAAATATATTTGCCGCTGTGGCGAAATCGGCAGACGCAAGGGACTTAAAATCCCTCGGAGTAACATCCGTACCGGTTCAAGTCCGGTCAGCGGCACCACATAATTCCCGAATCTATATGGTTCGGGAGTTTTTCTCGGTGCGGTTTACTCTAATATTTTAGTATTTCTGTGATCCGATGGGATTTTTATAGATTTAGTGTTGTTTTAACATTCTTCTTGACTTAACCACCGCATGATTGCAGCATACTTCAATTACACCGTCACCATAGCAAGCAGAAAAGGCAACCCTAAAGGTTACCTTTACAGAATTATCATCAACAACTATTCGTTCAATATACTTTTGAAGCAATAGCTTTGTTCGGTCTCATGCATTTTGTCGTTTATGTCATTAATGGTACATATGTAAATTGATCTATAGTTAAGCTCATTCCAATATATTATTATGTTCCGCTCCCATTTTGCCACCCTTCCATCAGAAACACACAATCCACCTTTTGGGTATAGAACACAAGATTCAATGCGTCAAAGTCATTAACGACCTCATCTGCAATATTAAACACCAATATTCCTGTTTTGGCTGATAGGGGATCGAATTCCAATTGATGCAGTTCATCAACGTGACCTAAAAGATGGGTGGACACAAACTCATCTTGTTGGTACTTAATTTTAACTTTCACGCAATCGCCAAAAGAGACAACGGGAAGGAATGTGCTGCTGTAAGTGGAAAGATTTTTAACCGTCGTGTTAAATACAACGTATTTGTAGCCTTCGCCGGGGGCGAAATAGGTTTCAACAGTGTCAGGATTTTTGTTGGTTATTTTATCCGTGATCTCAACGGAATGGACGGTAATCTCCCAATCGTCAATGTTAACCGTATCTCCGAAATTGCAAAGTGTTGTACCTGTCCCTGAGGATTCAGGATCTTCCGTGTATTCAGGATCTTCCGTGTATTCAGGATCTTCCGTGTATTCAGGATCTTCTGTGTATTCAGGATCTTCTGTGTATTCAGAATCTTCTGTGTATTCAGAATCTTCTGTGTATTCAGAATTTTCCGTGTATTCTAAATCATCAGAAACAGAGGGCGATGTTTTTGTGGAGGAAGAATCGCTTGTATCACTTGGATACGTTTTTACAGGTGCGCTGCAGGATGATGTAAAAAATATTGATGCAGCACTTAAAATCGCAGCAACACATATTGTTGTTTTTGAGCAGATATGGTTTTTCAATTCGTCATTCCTCCAAATTTCAAAATCTTAAATTCGTATTTCAGAGATGCAAAAATTCCATTATTGACCGTGTCTTATGACCACCTATAAATACATCGTCATAAGATGTATATCATAATATACAGATTTTAAATATTATAGCATATTATGTCGTATGTGTCAACCTGTTTTTAAATCCTAATAAATGATAGATTATCACCGAATTTTTATATAAATCATTTTCCTTAATGTTTACTTGATAAAAATCTGGCGGCAGTCCCTTCCCTGCATATAGAAACGTATCTTCACACTTTAAGCGGACGCCGAAAGCGTCCGAATGTGCTCTTTGCTTGCGCGATTTTGCTCACTTCGTTCGCAGAACCGAAAAAACGCGCGGGGCTGATGGCCGCCTTATGCGGTTGATAGTTGACAGTACACAGTAAACAGTATTTTACATAAACCGAACGCACTCGGAAAATCTCGGGCGCGTTCATTTTTTACTGCTTACTGCCAACTGCTCTGTATCGCCAAGCCCCCGAAGAATCATTCCCCGTTATTTTTGCCCAATTTTCTTCACCGTCACGTAAAACTATATAAAACATCAACAAATCTTTTGTATATCTATTGACGTACACAAAGTGTGGTGTTATAATACCTAATAGTGTTAGGCAAACAGAAAAGAGGCGATATAAAATGGGCGCAAGGGAAGATGCACAGGAGCTTCTGCATAAAATGCGTTCCTGCCGTCCAAGGACGTTTTTCGGAAAAATCGACGAAAGCCGGCGAGGGGTAGGATTCGTACTTGTTCATCTCGAAAAAACCGACCACGAGGTCATAGCGGGCGAGCTTGCGAGAGAATTGAACGTCAGTACTGCCCGAATTGCCGCACTGCTTAAAACAATGGAAAAAAACGGACTCATCATACGAGAGCGCTCCGCGGCGGACGCGCGGCATACCGTGGTCAAGATCACGAAAGCAGGGACAGATTATGTCGAACGGCTCAGAGAACAGATCCTCGCCGAAACGGTGATGCTGATCGAAAAGGTCGGAAAGGCGGAGCTTGAAGAATTTATCCGTATTTCCAACAAAATAAGAGAGGCTCTCGAAGAGTAAGGCTCGCTTTTGCTTGCAGCGTCTTATGAATTGAAAAAGGTTAAATTAATCGGCATTTTTTTGAAAACATATTTTAATTACTATCAGCAGCTTTTGTGATAGTTCGGTTCGTCACATTGTTGCGGTTTTTATTTTGTGAGGAGTTGGATAATATGAAAAAAATTGCGGCAGCCGCGCTGATCCTGACCTTGCTTTTTACGCTTACGGGCTGTAGTACGGTTTCTGAAATATTCTCCTATTCGCTTAAAGGCGCCGAAACGATCTCTAAAATGTTTACCTACTGGAAGGGAATGTCAAAAAGCGAGGTAAAAATTTACATTTGCGAAAAGCTTGAAGAAAAATACGGCGAGGAATTTACTGTAATAGAAACATATAAAACAGGCTCGGGAGAATTGGTTGCGGATTGTTCGCCAAAAGCAGACGGCGATATCGTTTTTGATGTTGAGGTATACGCTTACTCTGAAACTTGGCGCGAAGTCTACGACAACTACATTGAAACCATTGTCAGCAGAGAGATGAGATATGTGATAGAGGACGGTTTATCCAAGCACTGTAAAAACTTCTCGGCGGAGGTCTGGTCAAAAAGCGTACATCACTCGGATTCGGAAATACGCTCGGCGAGCGAGGCGACCTTTAATAATTACGCCAAAGCCCTGCCCGAGGAAGGCTGGCTTATCTGGATAGGTTTTGATAAAGATGAATTCGGAGGGGATTACGGAAAGTCCGAAGAATACCTTTTGGAATTTGTTGAAGAATTTCAACAAATACACCACTGCGTTATAGACTGCTATTTTGTATCTTCGGAAATAATTGAAGAATGTCAGGACCATGTTAAAAACCATACCGATATTGATTTGAATATCATTTTAAGTTCACATCGTCCTAAGTATGTATATGTGTACTATGGCGAGGACAACAACTTAGTATTAGATAGGATTGCTGGTTCTGTCGTTACATAGTATTTTATAATTAAAGAGTTTTTTAAAGAAAGGAGAAAAGGCTGAATGAAAAACATATTTCGTAACCTCGCGAAATACTGGTATTTTGTGATACTGATATTCGCGCTTCTTATCGTTCAGGCATACTGCGACCTGTCGCTTCCCGACTATACCTCGGCACTTATCGACGTGGGTATAGCTAATTCGGGGATAGAACACGCCGTTCCGGAGCATATAACGCCCGGCGGCTTCAAGGGTGTTGAGGCGTTTCTGAACGAAACCGAAAAAGAGGACTGGAGCAAAGCCTTTACATACGATGAAGACAGCGGATATTACACGCTGTCATCTGCCGACTATCGGGAGGAGCTTGACAGTGAGTTTTCAAAGGTCATCGCGATAGTCTACATGATGACTTCTCAGCAGGGATCGGCAACGGCGGGAATGGATCTTTCAAGCTTTGGCGAAATGGATATGTCAGCGATAGACCCGACAATGATGACCGCTGAACAACTCGCTCAATTCCAAGCGGTTCAGGCGGTCTTGTCAGAAATGGGCGTTGATATCACAAGCCCGACGCTGCTGCTTGATATACGCGGGGTATTTGAGGAACAGCTCGGAACTCTCGGCGATTCGATAATAACCTCTATGGCAAAGCAGTTCGCGCGTGAACAATATGAGCTTTGCGGCGTGGATATGCAGAAGATGCAGACAGACTATCTTTGGAGTACGGGCGCGAAAATGCTTATAATGGCGCTTATCATGGCGTCTATGGCAATACTCATAGGCTATTTTGCTTCACGTACGGCGGCAGGCGTCGGACGCGACCTCAGACATAAGGTATTTACTAAGGTCATCGGTTTTTCGAGCGCGGAGCTTGACAATTTCTCCACCGCTTCCCTTATAACCCGCAGCACAAACGACGTACAGCAGATACAGATAGTTACGGTCATGCTCTTGAGAATGGTATTGTACGCGCCGATCCTGGCGGTCGGCGGGATCATAAACATAAGCCGATATAATTCGGGAATGAGCTGGATAATCGTTTTGGCGATAGGTCTGGTTTTGTGCCTTATCGCGGTTTTGTTTTTTGTGGCAATGCCGAAGTTCAGGATAATGCAGACGCTCGTGGACAAGGTAAACCTTGTCGCGCGCGAGATATTGACGGGTATTCCCGTTATTCGCGCGTTCGGACGCGAAAAACACGAGGAACAGCGTTTTGACGGAGCGAATAACGATCTCACAAGGGTAATGCTTTTTACAAACCGCATAATGTCCGTGATGATGCCGACGCTCATGCTTATAATGAACGGCGTGTCGGTGCTTATCATATGGACGGCGGCGGGGAAAATTGACGCGGGAGTGCTTGAGGTCGGCGCGATGACTGCGTTTATCACCTACTCTATGCTTATCATTATGTCGTTTTTGATGATAACGATGATATCCATAATGCTCCCGAGAGCGGGCGTCGCGGCAGACAGAATACAAGAGGTACTCGATACCGAAATGACAATCGCCGACAAGGAAAATGCCATTACAGACGCGCCCGAAAACGCTTCGATAAGGTTCGACCATGTAAGCTTCAGATACCCCGACGGCGGGGAAAATGTGCTTACCGATATTGATTTCACCGCCGAGCCGGGAAAAACCACCGCCGTTATCGGAAGCACAGGCTGCGGAAAATCCACGCTCGTAAAGCTGATACCGCGGTTCTTTGATGCGACCGAAGGCACGGTATCCATCGGAGGGAACGACGTTCGGGATATGTCGATAGACGTACTCAGAGCGCAGATAGGGTATGTTCCTCAGAAGGCGGTGCTGTTTTCGGGCGACATCAACTCAAACATAGCCTACGGCGCGCCGAACGCAACGCATGATGATATCGAGGAGGCGGCAAGGATAGCGCAGGCGCTCGAGTTCATAAACGAAAAAGATGACGGCTTCAACAGCGCGATCTCACAGGGCGGAACAAACGTTTCGGGCGGACAGAAGCAGCGCTTGTCGATAGCGCGGGCTATCGCACGCAAACCGAGGGTCTATATCTTCGACGACAGCTTTTCCGCGCTTGATTTCAAAACCGATACGGCGCTCCGCAAAGCGCTTTCGGAAAAGACAAAGGACTCTACCGTCATTATAGTCGCCCAGCGCGTAAGCACTATCTTAAACGCCGACCAAATAATCGTTCTTGAGGACGGAAAAATGATCGGCAAAGGCACTCACAGACAGCTTGTCGAGGAGTGTGAGGAATATAAGCAGATAGCTCAGTCACAACTTTCGGAGGCTGAATTTGCCGCGAGTATTGCCGTAAAGGAGGGAGAATAATGCCGCCGGGAATGAGAGGTCCTCACGGACGAGGCTTGGAAAAAGCCAAGGATTTCAAAGGAACATTAAGAAAGATCATAAAGTATATCGGCGGATATAAGATCGGCGTTATTGCCGTAATGATATGCGCTGTCGCGAGCGCGGTTTTCCATATCGTAAGCCCCAAGGTTCTCGGAAAAGCAACGACCGCGCTGTCCGAGGGTCTTATGGGGAAGATCACGGGAAGCGGCGGTATCGACTTTTCCTACATCGGGCAGATACTGCTTACGGTACTTTTGCTGTACGGGATAAGCTATCTTTTCAGCCTGGTACAGGGCTTTACTATGAGTACCATCACGCAGAGGCTGTGCTATAAGCTTCGCAGGGAGCTGTCCGAAAAAATAAACCGTATGCCGCTGAAATACTTCGAGAGCAGGACCCACGGCGAGGTGCTTTCGCGTATCACAAACGACGTTGATACCTTCGGAAACGGCTTCAATCAGAGCGTGACCCAGCTTATCACGTCAATTACGACAATGATAGGCGTCGTTATAATGATGCTTACGATAAGCCCGCTTATGACGCTCATAACGCTGCTTATACTGCCCGTAAGCCTGACCTTTATCGCTTTTGTGATGAAAAAATCCCAGAAATACTTTAAGCAGCAGCAGGAATATCTCGGACACATAAACGGTCAGGTCGAGGAAAATTACGCGGGACATCTTGTCGTAAAAGCTTTCAGCAAGGAAAAAGATGTGATCGAAACGTTTGACAATACAAACGCCACACTTTACGAATCGGCATGGAAATCGCAGTTTTTGTCGGGACTGATGATGCCTGTAATGCAGTTTGTGGGAAATCTCGGATATGTCGGAGTGGCTATTTCGGGGGCGTTTCTGGCGATAAACGGCACGATCCGTGTCGGCGATATCCAGGCGTTCATCATCTATGTAAGAAACTTCACCCAGCCCATTCAGCAAATGGCACAGGTCATCAATATGATGCAGTCGATGGCGGCAGCGGCGGAGCGCGTGTTTGATTTCCTCGATGAAGAGGAAGAGGATCAGACAACCGAAAACGCCGTGTCCGTTGACAATGTAAAGGGCGTTGTGGACTTTAAGCACGTTGCCTTCGGCTATGACCCCGAGCAGATAATCATCAAGGATTTCAACGCCCATGTAAACGAGGGTCAGCAGATAGCGATAGTCGGTCCGACGGGCGCGGGAAAGACGACGATGGTAAAGCTCCTGATGCGGTTTTACGATGTAAACAGCGGCGAGATAACGCTTGACGGTCACGGTCTGAGAGAATACAACCGAAATGAGCTTCGCGGCGCGTTCGGCATGGTATTACAGGACACCTGGCTGTTTAAGGGGAGCATTATGGAGAACATCCGCTACGGAAGGCTTGACGCGACCGACGAGGAGGTCATTGCCGCGGCGAAGTCGGCACACGCCGACCACTTTATCCGCACGCTTTCGGGAGGATACGACTTCGAGCTTAACGAGGACGCGACCAACGTTTCCGCGGGTCAGCGCCAGCTCCTCACCATCGCCCGCGCAATTTTAGCTGACAATCCCGTATTGATACTCGACGAGGCTACGTCGTCGGTAGATACACGAACCGAACAGCGGATACAGAAGGCTATGGACAATCTGATGAAGGGCAGAACAAGCTTTGTTATCGCGCACAGGCTCAGCACCATTCGCAACGCCGACATGATCCTCGTTATGAAGGACGGGGACATTATCGAACAGGGCAGCCACGACGCGCTTATGGAACAGCAGGGCTTCTACGCCGATCTTTACAACGCGCAGTTTGCATAAGCGTTAAAATCTGTCCCCGTCTTAATGAACGTGCGGTATAGAAGTATCACACAATTCGAGTAACAACCTTTGACAACATACCACACATGAGACGTATTGCCAAAGGCGGGGATTTCTTTGTGGGGAAAACCTTTATTCAAAAAGGTTTTCCCCACAACTTTAAAACCCGATTTTATTTTAAAAAGCGAAAATTATTTTCGGCAGATGTCAATTAATGTCAATTAAATGCTTTGAATTATTTTTACTGAGGGCGCAATATCCGCTTA
>JAFLUE010000057.1 GCA_022508945.1 Oscillospiraceae bacterium | reverse complement strand
TCAAGAGCCAATTTGTCCAAAACCACACAGTGGTATCGAACGAATTTCAAAAAGCACGAATTTTTTCGCAGAAAAAATTCGTGCGGTTCTCACTTTGCGGCAGCTCCGCTGCTGCAAAGTGATGAATTTTGAAATTCTTTTTAAATCAATCCTTCCGCAACAACGTTAATTAAATAATCCGTCAAAACAACATTCCAAGCGCTTTTGTGCAAAGTCTACAAAATTTGGTTGTTGAATAGTAATAGTTCTCCAAATTCGTTTATAGAGAGCAAAAAATCTTGAAAAAAAGTTTAAAATAATATATAATATAAACAGGAGGTCCGACGGATAATATTCGGACAGAAAGGAGTTTATTCTAAAATGGGATTAAAGCTTGACGACAAGTATCTAAACGGGTTTGTAAGAGAACACGAGCTTGAACAGTACGCGGCACAGGTAAAGGCGGCGCACGATGTACTCGAAAGCAGACAGGGCGCGGGAAACGACTATCTCGGCTGGATCGATCTTCCCGTGGATTATGACAAGGAGGAGTTTGCCCGCATCAAAAAGGCAGCGGCAAAGATCAAAAGCGACAGCCAAGTCCTCATAGTGATCGGCATAGGCGGCTCATACCTCGGCGCAAGAGCGGCTATCGACGCTCTTAAATCCTCGATGTACAATCTTATGAAAAAGGATACTCCCGAAATATATTTCGTAGGATGCAGCCTTTCTCCGACATATCTGAGCGAGGTAATTTCGCTTGTAGAGGGCAAGGACTTTTCGGTAAACATCATTTCAAAAAGCGGAACCACGACCGAGCCTGCTCTCGCGTTCAGAATTTTCAGAGATCTGCTGGTTGAAAAATACGGCGAAGAGGGCGCAAAGGGAAGAATATATGCCACGACCGATAAGGCTCGCGGAACTCTCAAGGAGCTTTCCAATAAAATGGGCTATGAAACGTTTGTGGTTCCCGACGATGTAGGCGGAAGATTTTCCGTGCTTACTGCCGTAGGACTTTTGCCTATTGCGTGTGCGGGCTGTGATATCGATGTGCTTATGAAGGGCGCTCAGGAAGCAAGAGAAGCTTATAAGGACTGCGATCTTGCCAAAAACGACTGCTATAAGTATGCGGCTCTCAGAAACATTCTTTATAAAAAGGGAAAGAGCATTGAGATGCTGATAAGCTACGAGCCTTCGTTCCAGATGATGGCAGAATGGTGGAAACAGCTTTACGGCGAGAGCGAGGGCAAGGACGGAAAGGGTATCTATCCGTCAAGCGCGGTTTTCTCTACCGATCTTCACTCTCTCGGACAGTTTGTTCAGGACGGCTCGAGGATCATGTTTGAGACCGTTATCCAATTTGGCAAGCCCCAGAAGGACGTATTCCTCAAGGACGAACCGAACAACATTGACGGACTGAACTTCCTCTCGAATCAGAATATGTCCATAGTAAACAGAAAGGCGTTTGAGGGAACAGTCATAGCGCATACCGAGGGCGGCGTTCCGAATATGGTGCTTGAGGTCCCGGAGCTTAACGAATATGAGCTGGGCTGGATGATCTACTTCTTTGAAAAGGCTTGCGCGATAAGCGGATATCTGCTCGGCGTAAATCCGTTCAACCAGCCGGGAGTTGAAAGCTATAAGAAGAATATGTTCGCTCTTCTCGGAAAACCCGGATATGAAGACAGAAAGGCTGAGCTTGAAAAGAAGTTAGGACTTTAATATAGACCTTTACGTAAGCCTTTGAAGCACCGTCTGACTTGTCATTTTGCCGTAAGGCTCTGCTTGAAATACATTCTGTATTCCTACGAAACAATGCTTTGCCTTACGACAAAATTACTGCGTCAACCGGCACTTCTGCGGCTTATGAGCAGGTCTGATAAAAATTTACGGAGGTATTACAATGGTTAAAATAATAACAGGTAAAAGAGGTTCCGGAAAAACGAAAATCCTTATCGACGCTATCCACGCTGCCGAAAAGCAGTCAAAGGGCAACGTTGTCGCTATCCAGAAAGGCTCCTCGCTTAATACCGACATAACCTATAAGGTTCGCCTTATCAACATCGAGGATTATGATATCGAGGGAGTAGACGCGTTTTACGGCTTTATCGCCGGAATTCTCTCGTCCGACCACGACTGTACCGACATTTTTATTGACGCAACGCTGAAGATAACCGGCAGAGATTATGCAAAGCTCGGCGATATGTTCGACCGTCTCGCGAAAATTTCTCCCGACACGACCATTACGCTTACCGTATCCGCGGACAACTCCGAACTTCCGGAGAATGTAAAGAAATTTATCGGCTAAATTTCCAAAAACCCCTTGACAAACCTATTTTTGTGTGATATAATAATTTCAATGTCCTCTGCACATACGCAAATCAAAGATTTGCCCCGTGCGTATCGGGCAATCATATAATAAATACTTATATATTTTATTATGATGATTTACTTGAAAAAGCGACAAAATCACAAGAATAGGCAAAGAACATATTCTTGTTTCTTATTTCTTAGAGGGGGTGTACGATAATGGCAGTACCAAAGAGAAAAGTCTCTCGTGCAAGACGCGATAAAAGACGTTCGGCAGTCTGGAAGCTTGAAGCTCCGAATTTCACGCGCTGCAAGAACTGCGGCGAGCTGAAGCTGGCGCATAGAGTTTGCGGAAATTGCGGTTATTACAAGAATAAGGTTGTTATCGCTAAGGAAGCGGACTAATCTTTTTGAAAATGACCAGATTACGGGCTTGGCGGAAATATTCGCCGAGCCTGTTTTTCTATTAGAGGTTAGAAATCAGAGGTAAGAAGTTAGGATCGAAGCCTAACATTATGACGAAAATCAACCATATATCCAACAATTCTTACTTCTGACATCTAACCTCTGACATCTGATTTCCAAGAGGTGTGACGAGTGTCCGATTTTGTTCATCTTAACGTTCATACGGGCTACAGCCTGCTCGAGGGAGCCTGCAGGCTGCGCGAGCTGTGTGAAAAAGCAAAGGCGCTCGGAATGCCCGCGCTGGCTATTACGGACACGGGCGCGCTTTATGGGGCGATCGAGTTTTCTGATATTTGCGGCGAGCTTGGGATAAAGGCTATAATCGGCTGTGAAGTGAGGGTTTGCGAAAACAGTCGCTTTATGAAGACCTCGGGCGAGACGAGCAGACTCACGCTTTTGTGCAAAAACGAAACAGGCTACAAAAATCTTTGCCGCCTGATATCTCAGCAGACCGAGATCCTCGGCGAGTTTGTGACCGACAAGGACTGTATTGAAAAATACTCGGAGGGAATAATAGCTCTTTTTGGCGGAAAAAACAGTGAGATAACGCGTCTGCTTAAAGGCGGCAGATCTTCCGAGGCGGAAAAATGCGCGCTTTGGTATAAGTCGGTCTTCAAAGAGGATCTGTATCTTGAGCTGAATAACCACAACGATATTGACGATATGCAGATCTGTAAGGCTATGCGTATGCTCTCCGAAAAGACGGGGATAAAGACCTGTCCCACAAACAGCGTTCACTACGTCGAAAAGTCACAGAGCCGAACCCAAAGGCTTCTGGAATGCATAAAAGAAAACCGCAGGCTTTCGGATAGCTCCGAACAGAACAACAGCGAATATTATCTGAAAAGCCGCGAGGAAATGGCTCGTTTTTTTACCGATGAAGAGCTGGAGACGCCCGAGAAGATCGCGGAGCAGTGTGATTTTAAATTTGAATTCGGCATAACCAGACTTCCGCTTTTTAAGAAAGAGGGGGTTTCGGATAATGCCGAATATTTCCGAAAGCTGTGTATAAAAGGCGCGGAAAAACGCTATGGAAAAATAACAGACGAGATACAAAAGCGTTTGGATTATGAGCTTTCGGTTATTGAAAAAATGGGATTTGTGGACTATTTTCTAATAGTATGGGATTTTGTCCGCTACGCAAAAACAAACGACATTCCCGTAGGTCCCGGAAGAGGAAGCGGCGCGGGTTCGCTCTGCGCGTATTGTATGGGGATAACAGAAATTGACCCGCTGAGGTTCAATTTGCTGTTTGAGCGATTTTTAAATCCCGAGCGCGTTTCAATGCCCGATTTTGATATTGATTTTTGCAATGAGAGGCGGGGCGAGGTAATTGAATATGTGCGTGACCGCTATGGCTCTCCCTGCGTCGCACAAATCGCCGCGTTCGATACCCTCAAAGCAAAGGCGGCGATCCGCGACGCGGGACGCGCGCTCGGCATTCCCCAGCGAAAAATCGACGCAGCCGCAAAAGCCGTTCCGTTCAGTATAAATCCAAGCCTTTCCGAAGAGCTTAAAAACGGCGAGCTTAAAGAGCTTTACAGTTCCGATAATGATATTCGCTCGCTTATAGACGCGGCGATGATGATCGAGGGCTTTCCCCGACACACTACCGTCCACGCGGCGGGAGTCGTTATAACGCGCGAGCCTGTAATGGAGTACGCGCCGATAGAGGTAAACGCGGACGGAGCAAAAACACAGTTTACAATGACCGCGCTCGAGCGGCTCGGGCTTCTGAAAATGGACTTTTTGGGGCTTAGGAATTTGACGGTCATCCATAAGGCTTGTATGAAGATCCGCGAGACTCGTCCCGATTTCGATATCGGTAAGATCAACGAGAATGATGAACAAACCTATAAAATGCTGGGGCAGGGGAAAACCTCGGGCGTTTTTCAGCTCGAATCGGACGGAATGTCGTCCGTAATAGCGCGGCTGAAGCCTCAGTCGATCGAGGATCTGACCGCGGCGATCGCGCTGTACCGTCCGGGTCCCATGGACGCGATACCGGAGTATATCGAAAACCGACACAAAAGACCCGAGGAAATAACCTACAAACACCCGCTCTTAAAAAATATCCTTTCCGTAACATACGGCTGTATTGTTTATCAGGAGCAGGTCATGCAGATATGCCGCGAGATCGGCGGCTATTCCTACGGCAGAGCGGATCTTGTTCGCCGCGCCATGTCAAAGAAAAAACACGGCGTAATGGAAAAAGAACACGACGCGTTTATTTACGGAACGGAAACAAACTGCGGAGCGGTAAAAAACGGAGTTCCCGAAGATATCGCAAATGAGATCTTCGATGAAATGGAGAAATTTTCGAGCTATGCCTTCAACAAATCCCACGCCGCCGCGTATGCGACCGTTGCGTATCAGACGGCATACCTCCGCTGTCATTATTACAAGGAATATATGAGCGCGCTTTGTTCGAGCGTAATGGATTATACGGAAAAGCTCGCGGAATATGCCGCGGATATCGCGTCAAGTGGAGTTTTGCTTCTTCCGCCCGACATAAACAAAAGCTATGCGGATTTTGTGGTTGAAGACAATGCTATTCGGTTCGGACTTGCCGCGGTAAAAAATTTAGGAAGAAGCTTTATTGACGAAATGACCAAAGAGCGCGACAAAAACGGAAGCTTTTCTTCTCCCGAGGATCTCGCGCTAAGAACCGCGCCATTCGGAAACAATCGGCGCTATACGGAGGCTCTTATAAAATGCGGGGCGCTCGACAATTTAGGCGTTACCCGCGCGGGTATGCTTTCGGAAATAGACGGGCTTTTGAATTACGCGGCTCGGGAAAGCCTTCGCAAAGAGAGCGGACAGCTCGACCTGCTCGGTGAGGAAGAAGCCAAGTCGGGATATGTTTTCCCTAAGTCCGAAGAATTTCCGAAAACGAAGCTGCTTAATCTTGAATGTGAAAGCATAGGCTTTTACGTTTCGGGACATCCTGCAAGCATCTACCTTCCGCGCGCGGAAAACTGCCTGTTTATAGCGGACGCGCTGAATTTAAACAACAACGCCCCCGTTTCGATCATGGCGCTTGTTTCGGACGTTCGTACTCACTATGCGAAAAGCGGCGAAATGGCTTTTGCGGAGCTTGAGGACGAAAGCGGAACGATCTCCGCGGTTGTTTTTCCGAGCGTTTTCTCTAAAACCGAAAGGCTTTTTGTCGGAAGAATATATTATATCAGCGGCAGGATAGACAAACAGGAGCGAAAAATAAGCTTTATCATAAATACCGTTAAGCGCGCCGAAGCTCTCCCCGAAGCCGCTCCGCGAACGCTTTTCATAAATTTCGAGAACGATCTCGATTTGCGTATCCCCAAAGTAACCGAGCTGCTTTTCGAGTTTCGCGGGACCTTTGCCGTAAGAGCCTGTTTTCGCGACAAACGCGAGGTTCGGCGAATAAACGCTCTTCGCGGCGTAAGGATATGTCCCGAGCTTATTAATAAGCTGCGCGGTATTCTCGGAGATAAAAATGTGATCATAAAGTAAGCATAAAAACTCCCGAGCTTTATGAGGCTCGGGAGCTTTGTTACAGTCATTCAGAATGCTTCGCTCAGCAAGCTGAAGCTTTTCCAGTCTTTAACATAGTCATCAATAAACGGCGTTATATCTCCGTCGTTACAGGTTATTTTGTCATATACGCCGACGACGTAAAAGCCGATTTTCTTTGCGGTTTTAGCAGCGGTTATCGAGTCCTCAAACACCGCGCATTCCGAAATTTCCGCACCGAAGCGCTCCGCGCATTTTAAGAAAATATCGGGCTTTTCCTTAAACGCTTTTGCTTCAAAACAGTCGATAAAAAACTCCATATATTCCGCCATCGGCGTTTTTATGAGGAACGGCTCGCACACATCTCTTCTTGTCGCCGTCGCAATACACATTTTTATCCCGTCTTGTTTAGCCTTTTCGAGAAACTCCAAAACGCCGTCTTTAAGAACAACATCGTTTCGATAATGCTCTCTCATTTTGTCAAAGATGCTTTCCCATTCGGAAAGGGTCGTGTTTTTGCTTACCCCGATACACTCCCTGCGCCACTGCTCCATGCTGTCGCAAAGCGTTCCGTCCATATCGAATATGTAAAACTTCTTCATAATTCAACTCCGCTCTTTTTGGCTTAACATTTCATATTCATTATACAACATTATTTCGGATTTGTAAAGTGTCGGGAAAATAATAGTGAAATTGTAAAAAAATCACACATTTTTTCAAAATTATGGTATAATAAAAGTATAAATGCTTTTATTATACTGATTACAATGCCCTCGCGCATACGCAAGCCTTTGGCTTGCTCCGCGTGTATCGGGCGATTATATCATAACCTAACGGTTATGATATAATAACATTGTATTGTAATTTATGCTCCGATAAAATATTGATGCTAAAAATAACGGTATGGCAAAATCCATGAAAGGACAGAGGCAATGGTTAAGATCAGAAATTTACAAAAAGCCTACGGAAATTTCCCCGTGCTTCGCGGTTTGAATATGGATATTTTCGACGGCGACATCTACGGATTTCTCGGAAGAAACGGCTGTGGGAAAACAACCACAATGAACATCATAGCCGATATTATCCCAAAGGATGACGGAGATATAGAGCTTGGCGGAGGAGATCCTATCACTATAGGCTATCTTCCCGAAAGTCCTACTATTTTCGGATATATGACCGCGCGCGAATATCTCGAATATATCGCGTCATGCGCGAATTATGACGGAGATATCCCGAAAAGAGCGTCGGAGGTCCTTGAGATCGTCGGTCTTCAGGCTGCGGCGGACAGACGCTCAAAGGGCTTTTCCCGCGGAATGACACAAAGGCTCGGAATGGGGGCGGCGATAATAAAAAAGCCCGACCTGCTGATTTTTGACGAGCCGACCTCCGCGCTTGATCCTCAGGGCAGACTTGAGGTCATAGATATCATAAACCGGCTTAAAGACCTTGGCTGTACTATTGTACTTTCAACTCACATTCTGTCTGACGTTGAGCGCGTAGCAAACCGCATCGGTATCATCAACAACGGCGTTATAGCCGAAGAAGGGACGCTCCGCGAAATACTGCAAAAACACGGCGGCGACGTAATAAACCTGCGTGTAAGAAATCTCACGCAGGAAGGCAAGATCGCGCTTTTGAAGGTGGATTTTGCGAGAGCCGAATTCGACAACACCATCGGGCTTTTCCGCTTTGGCACGGACAATGCCGAAGACACCGCCCGCAGACTTATCAAGCTCCTCGCGGATAACGAAATGACGGTTGACAGCTTTAATATCGGCACGGCAACGCTCGAAGAAGTTTTCAGAAAGGTGGTGGGATGAATGCAGCTTAATTATTGCTTTAAAAAGGAATGGTCCCAGTTTATCAGGACATTCAAGCTTACTGTAATGATAATAGTATTTTTGGCGGTTTCGGTCTCACTCCCCGCACTGTTTGGATTTACAAACATGGTTTTGAATCAAATGGAGGATATGCCGATCATCAATCAGGTCGCGTCTGTATCCTTCGACGGCTCAGGCTCGGCGCAAACGCCCAATGATATCCTGTCGGGAATCGGAATGGATGAGGTGCTTGAGATGTATTCCGACGCGGGAACGATGTTCGCCATTACAACCTCGAGCATCAACTCAACAGGAGCGCTTGTCGCAATGCTCTTGCTTATGCCCGCGGCGGGCGGCGAGCAGAAGAAGAGAGCGATGATCGTACCTATGTGCAGCGGTCTTTCATACAAAAACTATCTCATTCCGAAATTTGTGATCTATCCGATTTCGATTTTCGCTGTGACATTTTTAAGCGTATGTGTGACGGGATTTTTATGCAACGGCATTTTCCCGAACAACCATGTTTCATTTCAAAATATTATGCTTAGCGCCCTTCTGGCAGCAGTTTATGTTGTCTTTCTTACGACAGTTTACCTCTCTCTCGGACTTTGCACATCACGCCCCGGAATCATGACGGCGTCGGTATATATCGGCTCGTCTATTGTCGAAACTTTGCTTGTGAGCTTTGGGCTTGTGAAATTCCACCCGTTTGCGATCTCGTCGATTATCAACCAAATAGGTATGATCCCGGATTTTCCGATCGAGGAGGAAGCTCTTAATATTGTTGTGTCGATCGCGATAGCGGTAATTATCTGCGTTATGATGTTCTTCCTTGCGCTCGGAGTTCTCTCCGCAAAGAAGATCAATAACCGCGAAGAAGTAAAGCCCGAGTTTTAGACGTCGTTCTTTTCGACTTATTAAAACCGCTCACCACACAGCGTCCGCGAACGAATTTCAAACCGCGAGAATTTCTTCTGCGAAAAATTCTCGCGGTTTTCACTTTGTGGCAGCTCCGCTGAGCGTTTTACAAAGCATAATGCGGCAAAGTGATGAATTTTGAAATTCTTTTTTATAAACCCGCAAAAATAAAAATCGCCGCTCACTGAATTTCATGGGAGCGGTTATTCCTTTTTTCTTTCATCAACCAAACATAAAGTAATAAAAACAAATTACGGCACAGCTTGGATCTTTGCCTTTGACTGTCGGGGCTGCATAAGAAGGGCTTCAAGCCGCGTTCCGTTTTTAAGCAGAAAAACGACTCTTCCGTCTCTGTAAGCTGTGACGTTTTCAACGTTACAGCTCCATACTTCGCTGTTCCACGCGGCAATACGCATAGCCTTAACAAACAGCCTCTTTATATCCTCTTCGGTAAGATTCGGTGATTTGCAGACCGTGCCTTTCTTATATTTGCAGTTGCATTGAAACACGACCTTTTCATAGCGTGTCCCCGCGTGCCATGTCTTTGGTCCGTACCAGCCGTTACAATCTCCGCATAAAATTCTTGTCGAAAAAATATTTACCCCGCTGTAGCGCCTGAGCTTTGTCGTTTCGAGAAGCTCAGCTCTTCGGGCGCGCTCCGACTGTACTCGCTCAAATACGGCGGGCGGTATTATCGCTTCGTGGCTTCCCTTGACATAATACTGCGGAGCCTCTCCCTCGTTTTTCTTCTTCCTTTTGCTGAGAAAGTCTACCGTGACCATCTTCTGCAAAAGCGCGTCGCCCTTGTATTTTTCATTCAGCAGAATGCTCCGTACAGTAGATACACACCACTTCTCCTTTTTACATGGCGTGGGAATGTTCCGCTCTGTGAGATATCCCGCGATATGATAGTCGGAATAGCCCTCGAGATAGAGTCTGTAAATGAGTCGGATCGTTTTCGCCTCGACGGGGTTTATCTCCATTGTTCCGTCCGCGCCCTTGTCATAACCGAGAAAACGGCTGTACGCAACGGAAAATCTCCCATCGGCAAACCTTTTCCGAAACCCCCACTTTACATTTTCCGAAATGCTTCTGCTTTCCTCCTGTGCAAGACTCGACATTATCGTAATAAGCAATTCGCCCTTACTGTCAAGAGTATGGATATTCTCCTTCTCGAAATAGACCTCGATCCCCTTGTCTTTAAGCGTGCGGATCGCCGAAAGACAATCGACCGTGTTCCGCGCAAAACGGCTCACCGATTTTGTAACGATAAGGTCTATTCTTCCGTCGAGCGCGTCCTTTATCATCTTGTTGAAGCCCTCGCGCATTTTTGTATTTGTAGCCGTAATTCCCTCGTCCGTATAAATACCCGCAAGCTCCCAATCCGAGTGTTCCAAAATATATCTTGTGTAGTATTCGACCTGAGCGGTATAGCTTGTCTGCTGTTCTTCAAATTCCGTCGAAACTCTTGCATATCCCGCCACGCGCTTTCTCTTTTCGGCAGACACCGCGGCAAATTTCTTCTTTGCGGGAATTATCGTTATCTTTTTTTCTTCCATAAAAAAATTACCTCCATTCAACAACGCGCCGACTTTGGTCGGAGAGTGTAAAAAGGAGAGCGTTTTGTTCTGTTACAGAAATGTTGGTTATCCTTTCCCGAAATTCTTCTTCGTCAAACACCGCGCTCCCCAGTACTTCCGTACACGCGTTTTTAAGTTCTTCTTCCGTTATGTCCCTGCTGTCGCAGAAGCTTTCCCCGTGCTTTTTCTTAACGGAACACTGCCATTTTACCTTCTCCGTTCCGTTTTTGTAAACCTTTTTGTAGCGTCTGTAGTTTCTTCCGCATTTTTCACAGCGTATCTTGCTTGTAAAACAGTTTGTAACCACCGCCCCCGCCGCGAAAATACCAAGCTCGCGCCTTCGCTTTATCTCCCTTTGCACCTCGTCAAAAACCGATCTGTCTATAATGGCTTCATGAGACTCGGCGACATAATACTGCGGAAGCTCGCCCCGATTGCGGCGCTTTTTGTGAGTGATATGGTTTTCTATGTAGTATTTCTGAAGCGTCGCACAGCCCGTGTATTTTTCCTGCCGTAAGATCTGTCGGATAGCGTCCTTTGAAAAATGCTTTCCGCGATACGACTTTACGCCCATTTTCGCGAGTTGTTTTTCCGTTTTAGAGGTTGTACAGCCGTTCAAAAAGTTTTCATAAATTAGCCTCACCACCGCCGCCTCTTCGGGAACTACCTTCAGGCTGCCGTTTTCAGCCCGATATCCGTACAGAGTAAACGCGTTCATCCTTCCCTCTTCAAAACCCCTGCGTATCCCCCACTTTACATTCTCTGAGATGCTTCGGCTTTCCTCCTGGGCAAACGACGTGAGAATAGTCATAATAAGCTCGCTTGAGGCTTCCATTGTATTCAGCCTTTCGCGCTCAAACCTTACCTCAACGCCAATGTCCTTTAAATGCCGAACTGTTTCGAGAAGCGAAATTGTGTTTCTTGCAAACCGCGAGATCGATTTTGTGAGAATGACGTCGATTTTCCCCGCCTCACAGTCTTCAAGCATTCTCAAAAACTCCTTTCGCTTTGCGGTTTGCGTTCCCGAAATACCGTTGTCGGCGTAAATGCCCGCAAACTCCCAATCGGGATTATTTTCAATTTTTTTCTGAAAATAATCCACTTGCGCCACGAGAGAATTTGCCATGCTCTCGCTGTCCATTGAAACGCGCGCGTAAGCGGCGACGCGTTTTCGCTTTGCCGAGACCGTCGGCTCGATTTTTCTGATTATCATAATCAGACCCCCTATAATTTATTAGCAATCAAAACTTCGATTGCTTATTTCAATTATCTTTTATTTGACAAAATCTGTCAATATTTTTTTGCACAACTTTTAAAAACTTGTATATTTATACAAAAACAACAAGCAGCGCTTGTACAATTTGCAGAGGTTTTGTACTATTTTCAGAGTTTCCATTAGTACAGCATAACATGAACGCGATCAACGCGTACAA
>JAFLUE010000056.1 GCA_022508945.1 Oscillospiraceae bacterium | reverse complement strand
TGCAGGAGGCGGAAACGGACGAACTGATAGGCAAGCTGTACGACGGCTCTGTTGATAAGCTTTTCGCCGCGCTTTTGGGAAGAAAGAATTTAACGGAGGAACAGATCGCCGAGCTTAGGAAAATTGTCGATGATATGGGAGAGGTGAAAAAATGAGCCTTATCCGGATGAGTATTTCGGGAGCTGTGATGATATTGGTCACAATTGTCATTCGGTCTCTGTTCCTTCACAGACTTCCCAAAAGGACGTTCACGGTCATGTGGGGTATCGTTATGGCGAGGCTGTTGTTGCCGTATTCGCTGCCGAGCGCATTCAGTGTGTATTCGTTGTTGTCTGAGATTAACTCAGCGGAACAAGCGGCGGGAAATATTATGATCCCGTCAGTATCGGATATTCCGACAGGAGAAACGGCAAATACACCCGAGCTTCCCGCGGCTGTCCCTACGGTCAATTATTGGATGATAGCGTGGTTTATCGGCGCATTGGCGTGTTTTGTATTTTTTACGGTATCATATATCAAATGCCTCAGAAGGTTCGGAGAATCGCTGCCTGTTGATAATGAGTATATAGGACAGTGGCTTTCCGAGCATCGCCTTTGTCGCCGAATTTCTGTCCGCCAGTCGGATCAGATATCGATGCCGCTTACCTATGGCGTATTTCGTCCGGTGATACTGCTGCCGAAAAAATGGGTACAGTACAATACGAACGAAATGAAATATGTACTGTCCCATGAGTATTTGCATATACGGCGCTTTGACGCGGTTTTTAAACTCGTGCTGACAACCGCGCTGTGCGTACACTGGTTCAATCCTTTAGTGTGGGTAATGTATATTATCGCCAACAGAGATATTGAGATATCCTGTGATGAAGCGGTTATCCGAATGCTCGGAGAACGGGAAAAGTCGGACTACGCGATGACCTTGATCCGCATGAAGGAGAAAGCAAACGGCTTAGCTCCGCTTATTAACCACTACAACAAAAACGCTATTGAAGAAAGGATAGTGACTATTATGAAATTCAAAAAGACCACAGCATTAACGGTCGCCGCGGCGGTTTGTTTGGTCATCGGCACGACTGCCGCTTTCGCGACATCCGCGCAAACGCTGAACAGCGATTCAACTCAGCAAATCGGAGATGTCGATGAGACACCAACCGAAAACAAAGCTTCGGAGGATGTTTCAGACAAAAACGATATTCCCGACGTATCCCCAACACCTGCCGAAACAGAGGAAACTCTGCCCACCGTTGACAAGGTTGAAAATTCCAATGATATAAGCTCTGATTATGATTTAAAAAGTGAGGCCGATTATATAGGATGGGAAAATATGCCCAAAGGCAGTAATTTTTCCATGATAATAATTGATGGTGTTCCTTACTTTTTTCTTATTGATATTACATCATGGGAGCCGGCTGAGGATATTCCCTATAACCATGAAAAGATCGTTGATGGCGCAATTATAAGGTGGTATGAATAGTTGATTTAATTTGTATTACTAATGTTGCCGAAATGCTTTCACTTTATAAGTTGTGGACATGATAATATCTAAACTGAATTGAAGTATCCAAACCACTCACACATCACGCCAAATTTATTGCTAAGTATCAAGGTATCAACAACTTGTAAAGTCAAATATGTTCCTCATTTGTTAATTTAAGCCGCCGATAGTTGTTTTAAACTATCGGCGGCTCTTTTGCAATAAATTCAACTACATGTTGTCATACTCAAATCCCGTTTCAGCATTTGTTAAGCCGTTTAGTTTCAAATAAGCTGCACCTCAATATCGGGCATACGCTTTTCACGGAACACGATATTAAGCTCTAACTCATTGACCGATTCAAAGTGCAGCGATGAGCAGAACACGCGGGTTTTAGCGAGCGTACCGTCGGGATGAAGGTATGTTTCCTTGCTTTCGCCGCTTATCACGCTGATAAAGCCAACCGTGCCGCCGATGATCGGTCCGTCGGGATTTTGATGTTTTACCCGAGGGCTGTCCCCTTTATCACAGTCACGCAGATAAAAATCCTGCAGCTCAGGGAATACCGTGTATACCAGCCCCACACAGTGAGTGGGGTATTCCATGCTGTCATCGCCAAAATGGCTCGGGTCCAATTCTTGGACTTCTTTATCGTGAACCGTCAGAATATGCTCCATACCTGTTATCGGATTTGTCAGTGTGATACTCTCTCCGACGGCCGGGGCTTTGAAAACACTGCCGAATACATTGACCATTTCCCTCTTAAGCGTCAGACCGAGTGTTTTGATACTTCGTGGGCGCTTGTCAGCCCACGGGAATGAGAGCCTGTGAATTGCCCAGCCGCGGTCAAGGTCATAGCCGTAATGCTCCAGAACAAACCGCGCTTCAACATTGTCCGAGGAGTCTTCGGGCAAACACGATTTGGGTATCCAATAGACACCGCATCCGTGTTTGCGGCGGATCTTCGCGCCGTTGACATCAGCTTCAGCGTTAAAGTCAATATTCATCGGACTTTCCGAGAGCAGCTGCTCCTGTTGGGCTTCCGTAAATTCATCGCTCGCATTCAACAGATCACATTTCTCATTGAACAGGCGTATCTGCTCTGTGTCGATTTCAACACAACAATCAACCACAAGTCCCTCGCTGCACAGGTATATCGACGGGATATTCCATGTTTCCTCGCCCCATACAAACTGCTTATTTACCGCGATTTCTTTTCCCGCGCGGCCTTTCTGTGTCCAAAATCCTCCGCCGCTGTATACGACCTTCCATTTCGGAAGCCGCGTCTCAACGGGTTTAAGCAGATCATAATATTCCGCCGAGAATTTGAGTTTGTCATAATCAAAGCTCTCCTGCAGCTCTTTGATATAGGGAAAGGGGTGTTCCATTGGCTCAATGCCGAGTTGTTCATGTATTACCGCCATAGCGGCAGCCTGCGCTTCGTCGGGTCGGTTCTCCTTTACATACTCGTCAAACGCAGCCTCGTCCCACATATATGCCTGTTCAATGGCAGCCATGCTCCCGCAGGAAAGAAGAACAGCCAGCATATCCTCAAAGCTGCGGGCGATTGGACGCACATACTCTCCCGACGAATTGGCGGGGTTGACCGCGAAGACCGTCTCGCCAAATCCTTTGACAAAACAGTAATGTATACCGTCAACTCCCGCGCAGCCGATTATCTTCGCGCCCTTCGGCGTGCAGAAATATTCGACAGGGTCATCACGCTGTTCCAGACCGATGGCGGAATAATCAATACCAAGCTTTTTGAATTTCTGATAAAGGGTCATTATTTGGTCTCCTTACATGCAATAACGCTGCTGATGCTTTCTTCACAGACAGATGAGACTTACTGTTCGGTTTCCTCTGTCTTAATCAACCCTCAGCCTGCATTCCGATTAAATAGAACACCCTCACCCATGGAAGCGGCTCTGCCCTCATGATCGGCGCTCTTGCTGTAGCTGATATCGTACGGATTAGTTCCCGAAGAGCCAAGCACAGACAGTCGTTTTTCGGCTTATTCCTCATTCCGCTCCATGTTAAAGCATTTTCCCCTTTATCTGCTCGGCTGTCAAACAGATATCACACGGCTCTCCCCCGCCTTTCAGACACAGCACACCGTTTTTCCAACCGACAAAATCAATATCATCGTAAATTTTATACTCGGGATCAATAATGCCGCGAATGTCAAGCCAACGCTCAACCAATTGTTCCGTCAGCGGTTCGGAAAAATCCAGCACAATGACAGAATAAGGACACGCCCAGTAGCAGCCGCTTACCGCCAGCAGGCTGCTTACGGGGTCATAATCCACACCTGTCCAGATAAAGGTTTCCTTAAAATTTTCACGCTCAGTCGGAAATGACTGAGACGGAATATAGCGCATTTCGTGTTCGCTCTCCAACTCAAACACACCATAACCGTAAAGGTCAAAACGGAACACTAAATAGTGCTTTCCGTTGACGTGATGTATTAGTGACGCAAACTCTCCGTCATCATCTGTATTCCGCCAGAAAAAGCGTACTTTCCCATTTTTGTCAAGCAGCGTATTTTCACTCATGTGCAGGTGAAGACCGCCTATTTTGCCGCCAAAGTTTTGAAAGCACACGGAATATCCGTCTGTCAGCTCCTCTGTATAGTCAAGCTCCTTCGTCCGATGCTCCGACGTAAAGAGCGACAGGCAAAGATACCGAAAAATGGCAGATTCATTGTCGCAGGCTGCTCGCAGTGTTTTCGCGAACATCATCAAATCGTCGATATATTGAGAATAAATACAAAAAACATCCTCGTCCGAATCAAAGCGGAAAAGACCGATGCCGCTGTTCTGTTCCTCCCACTCCACGATCTTGCCCTTTGCGAGAGTTTCCCAGTCCTTACTTCTGCCCTCAAGCCCAAACTTTTGAAAAACATCCGCTTTGAAGCCCTCGTCCATTTTCAGCAGCACCGATATGGAATAGGGGTAGTGCTGAATGATAAAGAATGGCGCAATTTCCTCCGATTTGACCCATATTTTGAACGGCGGACGAGGTTCGGGGATCCACGGCAGACACTCCCACTCGTCATCGTTTAACAGTCCGTATTCTTCTATTTCTTTCAACGGTATGCCCCTATCAATATTCGATCTTCAAGCTGTCGCCTTCCACAGCAACGCCCCGACTCTTGGTTATCGGCAGTTTTTGCTCCGCTGTAAACCCGATGGTCTCGCCTTCATTCAAAATCACATCTTCGGTGATGACATAGTTTGCGATGCCTGTAAGTAAATCAAGAAGCTCAATAGGCTCGGCACCGCTGTCCAAAACCTCCATCTCGTCATAGCCGAAATTCCGCATTCCCGCGGTATATCCGCAAAGACCGTTTTCGCTGTTGTACAGCCCGACCCAGACAAGATCTGAGATCGGAAATCTATCCTCTTTAAGCGATTCGGAAAACTTCAGATAGTATGTCGGTTCATAAACTATGTCGCCGGTATATATGCCCAATACACCCTCCTGTTTACAGGCGGAAACCACGGCTTTTACCAGCGTTATGCCGTTCTCAACAGGAGAAAGCTCTTTACCAATCACGGCTATCAAAATATGCGCTTTATGCTTTTTTACCTGTTCCGTTCCGTCTTTCCACATAAAGTTTCGGGCAACCGAATACTCCGCCTCGCCGTTGGGGATAGGCGCAGGCATAAAGGAAACGGCGAGCATTGCGCCTTTATAGCTTATGACTATGGTGTTGTCGTTTTCGTCCCCATCGTTGTCCTCAGGGGATTCGTCCTCAATGCCCCATGTCTCATTAAGATCCCTCAGAAACGAAGCCTTGTCCCACTTAACTTCGGAAAGCAGTACGTAGTTTACAAAAGTGCCTGGATTCTCCTTGCGTTTCTCAAGCTCATTCTCCCGATCCATATAGTACTGGCGCACATTCTCGACCAGCGCGGTCGCTTGTTCGACGGCAGTTGCCTCGTTATATTCCTCCATCTCACTGAATACATGACCGCAGTTTTCCAACTCGTTCTCCTCATAACCGCCGCAGACGCCCAGCAGCCACTTTCCGAGCATCGATTTTTTGTATTTAAAGATGTAATAGTGCATCTCATAAAGATCAAATTCTCCGGCGCATTCGATCTTGGCAGGTGCTTTTCCCAACTCCGCGGGATGGGAAAGCCATTCGATCATGTCTTCGGTTGCCGCATTCAGTTGTTCTTTGTTCATGGCGTTTTTCCTTTCTGTTTCCATTCTTTATTCATCACTATGCTAAATCACACTCTCCCGCGTATAGTCGGTCAGATCGCTGCCGATCTTTTCTGCGATCTTTGATACGGTGGTTTCCTTGTTATAGAGAGCTTTAAGCTCCGCGTCTGTGGCGCCGATGAGCTTGACAAACTGCACCTTTCCGTTAGGCGTAACGATTTCTCCGGCTTCGTCCCAAGCGGTGATAAAGCCGGCGAGTTTGGACTGTTGACGGTTATCCATTCCCAAAGTCTGTCCGGTGTAGATGTACTCATTCGGTTGAAATATCTCTCGCTGCGATTTTGCGATGCAAAATAATTTCCCGATTAAAAAGGTTTGCCGCCGAGCTTTTATGCCCGGCGGCAATCACTAACAACTATTTGGATTCCTGTCTCTTTGTGTTAAGAATGAACTTGCTTGTGAGTGCGTTAAGCGCAACTGCCTGACCGTTGAGTTCCTCGGAGGAAGCCGCAGACTGCTCGGCGGTAGCCGAGTTGTTCTGGACAACAGACGAGATCTGATCTACTCCGCTATTAGCTTGCTCGATCATCGTTGCTTGCTCTGTAGAAGACGCCCAGATGTCGTTGATAAGCTTTATAGTCTGATTTGTAACGTCAACGGACGCGTTAAGTGCGTCAGCGGTTTCTTCGGCAATATGCGAACCGCTTTCAACAGCCTCAATAGTTTGCTGAATCAGCTCGGTTGTATTTGTGGCTGCCTCCGCGGACTTGGACGCGAGATTTCTTACCTCATCCGCAACAACGGCAAAGCCCTTACCGGCAGTACCCGCTCTTGCAGCCTCAATAGCGGCATTGAGCGCGAGAATGTTGGTTTGGAACGCAATATCCTCGATTGTCTTTACAATGCTCGATATCTCGTTTGATTTATCGGAAATGTTGTTCATCGCAACAACCATTTCCTTCATATGCTTATTGGAAAGTGACATCTTTTCGCCTGCTTGGTTTGCCTTTTCGTTGGCTTCCTCGGCGTTTGCTGCGTTTGAGTCAACCCTGTCTTTAAGCGTTGAGATTATGCTTGCGAGCTGTTCGATAGAAGATGCCTGCTCGGCGGTTCCCGACGCAAGACTCGTAGCGCTGTTTGAAATCTGCGAAGCGCTTTGATTAACGTTTTCGGCAGAAATATCAATCTGGTGCATGGTATCCGACAATCCGTACGCAAGGCTGTTCAGCGCCTCGATTATGTTCACGAAATCGCCGTTGAACTCGATCTGACGGCGGATGTCAAAGTTACCGTCCGCAAGCATTTGGCAAAGTCGTGAAATTTCACCGATATAACCGTTCAGTGAATTTACTGTGGTGTTTATCGAGTCCACAAGCCGACCTGTTTCATCATCAGACGTGTGTTCGATTCTAACGCTAAGGTCGCCCGAAGCTACTGCGGTCATAACGTCAACAGCCTTACTGATCGGCTTTGAAATACCGTTAGCGGTGACAATACAGATAATAAGCGCAGCCGCAATAACAACAAGACCTACAATAACCGTTACAAGTACCGCGAACGTTGTTTCATCCATAAACTCATTAGCCTCGCATGTAACTCCGATCACCCAACCGTCCGTATCGCCGATCAAAGAGTAAGCCACGTATCTGAAAACACCGCCGCCGCTTAAACTGCCGAATACAGTGCTTTCAGGATCAGTTAGCGCGATTGCCTTCTTTTCAAGCTCGCTGCGGCAGTCAAACTCGGCGTTGTTCTTGTGGGTATGATTGATGTTGTTCATTCCCTCATCAACATACTTCTGATCAACACAGGCGATATACGTACCGTTTTCGTCCATAATGTAGGTCCTGCCCGTCTCTCCTACGCGCATTTCTTCAATAATTTCGTGGAATCTGGAGCTTTCGATGCCGAAATAAACAACACCGCTAGGCTTTCCCTCAATGCTTCCGCCCTCTTTAATGGGAGCGCAAAAGTAAATGATAGGCTTTCCGTTGACTTCCTGCGGACCAAAGACAAACTCTTTGTCCTGCATACCTTTTATGTAGCAATGGTCCTCTCTGTAGTCGATTATATCATCAAGAGTTTCATATCCCCAGCCGTCCTTGTCAATATAACCATATTCGGTAAAGCCGTAGGTGTCGGCTTTTTTCTTAAGGAACTCGAGCTTTTCCGCTGTGGAATAATCATCGCCCATGCGCTGGTACAAACCGACTTCCTTTACAATAGCGACATAGCGTGACAAGTAATTCTGAAGGCGCACACCCTCCTGAAGCGCAAGCTCCGAAAGCGTGGTCTCAATTGTTGAATAAGTGCTGTGGTAGTTCAGATAGCTGCCTAAAAAGGCGATCAAAACAACGCCGATAACAACAACCGATAAGATCCGCCCAAGCAGCTTTCCTTTAACAGTCTTTAGTTTTTTCATATCATGTCCTCTTTCCTTAAAAGTATTAATTATACCGTTTTCTGTACGGTGGTATCCTACTTTTTCATTTTGGCAGAATGAACCTCCTTAGTTTACCTAACAGTTAAAGTATATCACAATCTTATTGTTTTGTCAAGCCATTTCTGCTTTACAAGGCCATATAAGTGATACACAAAGTGAGGGATAACAACGGATCATGGGCTACGGAACAAAAGGTTGATCACAGTGCGTAATCAACCTATAAACCTATACTATTTCAGCAGCTTCGAGAGAATTTTCGCGTCGGGAGCTTTCAGCGTCTTTGTAAGATGCTCGAAAATTACCGCGTGTGATTTTTCGGGTTCCTGAGAGTATGCTTTTGAAATGTAATCCTCCCCGAACATTGCCTCGGGAGTTGTGTATTCGGCAACGCCCCAGCCGTATGGGTTTCCGTGTTTATCCTGCATATAAACAAAATCCGCGGTATTTACATAGGTCTGCATTTGCAGGCGGGTAATTACCGTTTCAAAGCCCGTGTTTCCGTCTTTTCGGTAATTGAGCGCGCTTTTGATTTTCTTTGAGATCATAACGCCGTTTTTGGATATAAGATCGTAAACGTCTTTGTCCTTTTGTGACACAAGGCCGTCCTCCCAGCGCGCATCGAAATCGTAGCCGTCGCGGCGGTAGTTGGCGAGTATGGGGAACCATTCGCGGCTAATAAAGCCCGCCTTTCCCGCGAAGAATTTACCGTATACACAGCGCCTGTCACGCGCGATAGGTCCTTTCCATTCCCACGGACCGTCCTTATCGGACGAGAACCACAGTTCGCTCGGACAGTTTTCCTCCACGGAAAAGCCTTCGATATCATTTGCGAAAAACGGAAGAAAGCCTATATCCTCCACAAGCTTTATTATATCCTCTGCGCTTTTCAGCTTTCTGAACCTCATATAAGCCGCTCCCTAAAAAATTTTGTAACCAAACGGGATGTATTTAAGTTTTCCGTTATTCGTTATAGTTCACGGTTATTCCGAGAGCGTCTTCAAGTTCGACCAGAATAGCCTTTACGCTGTCGTAGGCTGACTTTATCGCGCGGGAGTGGTCGAGTTCGTATTTCTTTTCCGTGCCGAGCGCGATTATCTTTTCTCTGAGAGCTGTTTCACTGCAGAGTTCACCGTCAAAATAGATATCCTCATTTTCAACAGTGATAATCACAGTGTCGGTTACGGACGTATCGCTGCTGTCAGAGACCGGCGAGCTGTTATTTGAGGAGCTGTCGGAGCCGTTCTGCCCGCCCATTCCGAAAGCACCGCCGCCGCCCCAGCCGAATGGGTTGAAGAACAGAAGTATAAGTACGGCAATAATCAGCAGTAAAATTATCAGAAATACCGCTCTGCCGCGTTTTCTGTGCTTTTTTTCCTTTTTCTTGCGGGGAGGCTCGTGAGCCTCGGGCTGTTCATGATTTGGATGATTTTCGTGTTTCATGGCTTATCCTTTCTACATTAAACCTTTTCGTAACTCCCGAAGCACAGTCTGACAAAATACTTCGCCCGACGGTGCTTATTCGTTTTCGAGGCGGTCTGTTGTTAAAGCGGATTACAGTGGTATCTGAAGTTTCCGCTGTTAGCTCTGATCTCGACGTTTTTAAGCGCTTCGTCAACCGCCGCGTAGTCGTCCTGATATACGTTATGCGTATCGTATGAGAACACAACATAAACTATCGTTGAATTGGTATCGTCGGAAGATATCTTCGAGATATACTCCGTTACGAAAACCTTAAGGCGGTTTATCGCTGTGTTAAGATCAATATCGTTTCGTATCTCGCATAAACTCTGTTCGGAATCGCTGCGGCTTCCGAAGGACAGATATCGGACGGTGTTGTTGTAGCGGTTTTCCAGTCCGACATTGATGACAAACACAATTTCGTCCATATACTCATAGCTCTCGAGTCTGCTTTCCGCTTCTGCAAGCCGCTCTATAAGATCCTCGAGGCTGCCCTCGCCGAGTTTTCCCAGAGCCTCGTCAAGCTCTGCTTCCAATCCGTTAAGTTTGCCGCTTAAATCCTCGATCTTGTCGTCCTTTTCGATATTTTCAAGCTGCGCCGCCTCCAGAGCCGACTGTTTTTCGGTAATGAGCTTGCTGTTTTCGGTCATGACCATAAAGATGATTATCATAATAACATCAAGCAGCGAAGTAAGCTCAATGATGATATCGCGCCGCCGTCTGTGCCGCATTACTGCTCCCTCTTTTCTTTGTCGTGTTCGTGAATGAGGTAGTCCGCCTCATCAAGCGCGGAATCCAGCCTTGCGGTAATAAATGAGTCCATTATTTTGAATATTATCGCGGCAACCAATCCCGCAAAGGTAGTCACCAGAGCGGAGGAAAAGTTTTCGGAAAGATCGTCCGTACCTGACAGGCGCATAAGCGACGCCACCGTGCCGAGTATGCCCATGAGCGGGAAAACAGCCGTGATATTGGTGAATAGCGCGTAAATTCCGGACGCCCTGCCCGAACACTCCAACAGAGCGCGGCTTTCCTCATCGGAAATATTGAGATCCGCCGCAATGCCGACCCTTCTGTCATTCTTCGGACGAACGATGCTTTCGAGCCTTTTGATCGTCCGCAGGTTAAAATAAAAAACCGCAATATTAAACGCGAACAGCAAAACGATCATAACTGTGATGATCTCGGGGAGTACTCCCATATACATTCTCCGTTCGTTGTAAAATAATTATATATTTTTTTTATTATACACCAAAATTCGAGCTTTGTCAACATAGTTTTCCTTGCACTTCTCATATAAAAATGGTAAAATATGTATATCACTGCTTATTGGAGGTACAAAATGAACAGATTACGAAACATTGAATTTGACGGAAGCAGCAAAAAAACAACGGCTGTTATAGCGGGCTTATTATGCGCTCTTATCGCGCTGGCGTTCGCAGACAGGGCTAAGCTTTTTTTGCCGATCAGATTTTTGGTGATATTCGCTGGAGACCTGTGCGCCTGTGCGGTAATAACTCTGTATTGCGGTATGACGGTTCGCGCGTTTTCGTCAGAACGAAGTGGAGTGCGGCTTATCGCTTATATTATAGCCGATATGGCAGGCGGGGTCTTAAAGATGATCTTCCTGCTGCTGCCGATAGTTATTTACGGAGGAACGTCTCCCCTTCCTCAGCTCCTCGCGCTGATAACCGATCTTATATTATCGAAAATAATTACTGTCAGATCGCTGAGATCAACAAGATAAGGATTTCCGACGTCAAACAGTCAGCGGAAAGTATTTGTTATGTTATAGTTCCGAACATAGAGAATCACTCAGTTTTTCTTTTTATCACCTCAATTATTTACTTGACATTAATCTGCGGTTAAGATATAATAAAAGCATAAATGTTTTTATTAATTGATTTCAATGCCCTCGCGCATACGCAAACCCTTTGGTTTGCTCCTCGCTTATCGGGCAATTATATCATAACCTTACGGTTATGATATAATAAATAAGGTAACAACACATTTTAAAATCGGGGTGTATACTATGTCAAACACGATTAGCCCGGAGCTTTTATCCGCTCTTAAAGCATACATAGAGAAGAACTACATAGAAGAAGATTTTTGCAATCTGTCGGAGGACAGGTATGTCGGTGCTATTGAAGCGCCATCGAAAGCTTCAAGGCGGTTTTCGGCGAGTTCCGCCAAACTGTGCGCTCCGTGTATTAGCCTTGAGGAGCTTGTAAAACAGGTTGATGAAAGCTTCTCGGAGATGCTTCTCAGAAAGATCGACGAAAAAGGAATGACCGACGCGCAGTGCTATAAAAAAGCGAACATCGACCGCAAGCTGTTCTCCAAAATTCGCTCAAACAGGCTGTATAAGCCCGCCAAATCCACGGCGATCGCGTTTGCGGTGGCGTTGGAGCTGTCGCTTGAGGAAACTAAGGAACTGCTGATGAAAGCGGGCTTCGCGTTGTCACACAGCAGCAAATTCGATATAATCATCGAGTATTTTAT
>JAFLUE010000055.1 GCA_022508945.1 Oscillospiraceae bacterium | reverse complement strand
TACAAGCGCCAGCTTATGAACACCTTCAGCATTCTGTATATCTATTTCGGCATCAAGGACGGAAGCATCGCGAACTTCGCTCCCACAACGTTTATTTTCGGCGCTAAAGCAGCTCCCGGCTACGCGAGAGCAAAAGCGGTAATAAAATTTATAAACGAGATCGCGAACCTTGTTAATAACGACGAGTCGATAAACGGCGCGATTAAGGTCGTTTTCGTACAGAACTACAATGTTTCCTATGCGGAAAAGCTTGTTATCGCCGCGGATATCTCCGAGCAGATCTCGACCGCCGGGACCGAAGCCTCCGGCACGGGAAATATGAAGTTTATGCTAAACGGAACAATGACCCTCGGAACCTACGACGGCGCAAACGTTGAGATAGCGGAGGAAGCCGGCGAGGAAAACAACTATATCTTCGGCGCAAGAGTTCCCGATCTGGAGCAGATAATGCCGAATTACGACCCGAGAAAGATATACTCCGAAAACACGCGCGTCGCGAGAGTACTGAACACGCTTATCGACGGAACTTTTTCCGACGGCGGGAGCGGAGCATTCAGAGAGCTTTACTACTCGCTGCTTGACGGTGCGTCATGGCACAAGCCCGACCACTATTATGTTCTCGGAGACCTCGAAAACTATGTTCAGGCAAAGATAAAAGCCAACAGCGATTTCCATTTCAACCACCCCGAATTCACCAAAAAGTGCTTTATCAACATGACCTGCGCGGGCAAGTTCAGCTCCGACAGAACGATCGCGGGATATGCGAAGGATATTTGGAATATCTGAATTAGAGGTTAGAGATTAGAGATCAGAGATCAGAGATCAGAGGTTAGAAGTTAGAGCCAAGGCTTTTCCGAACTTCCGACCTCTGAATTCTTTGTAAATCATTTTGCAATAATTGTTTTACGCGGAAAATTTTCAAAAACCCCTTGACAAATTCTGAGAAAAGCAGTATAATAAACAAGTTAATCGCAAAAGCGAATAACCCCTTTCTCGTGTAAAACCACGGGATCAAAATCCATAAGGAGGTGCAAATATTATGGCAAAGTTAAGCGAAAAGTACGAGGCTGTTGTTGTTTTCTCCGTAAAGACAAACGACGAAGAGCAGATTAAGGCGGTCGTAAACAAGTTCTCCGACCTTATCAAGGCAAACGGTACTCTTACGAGCGTTGACGAGTGGGGCAAGAAAAAGCTCGCTTACGAGATCAACTATGAGGACGAAGGCTACTATGTTCTCTATAATTTTGAAAGCAAGCCCGATTTCCCCGCGGAATTTGAGCGCGTCATCAACATTACCGACGGCGTTCTTCGCTCGCTCGTAGTCCTTGCTCACTGATAGGACTTGAAGATTTGACGGAGGTGTTAAAGTGAATAAGGTTATTATGATGGGCAGGATCGTCAACGACTTGGAGCTTAAAACGACTCCTTCCGGTGTTTCGGTATGCAAGTTCCGAATGGCTGTTGACAGGAATTTCCAGAGAAAAGGCGAGGAAAGAAAGTCCGACTTCTTTAACGTAATCGCATGGCGCGCAACAGCCGAGTTTATCACAAGATTTTTCGGCAAGGGCAGAATGATACTGATCGAAGGCGAAATGCAGACCTCTCAGTATAACGATAAAAACGGAAACCCCGCGACATGGTATGAAATTATGGTAGATAACGCTTATTTCACAGGCGAAAAAGCCAACGGAGGGAACGGAGGATATGCTCCGACAGACGGTCCCGGATATGGCGAGCCTCCGCCCGAACGCAATTCCTATTCGGCTCCGTCAGGCAGCACAAGCGCGCAGAGCAGCGCTTCTGCCGATTTCTCGGCTGCCGACAAGGACGACTATCCATTCTAAAACGATCTTAAAATCTACACACAGGAGGTAGAAAAAATGGCTGAAAGAAACGATAAGCCTATGCACGGCGGCGCAAAGCGTCCCCACCGCAAGGTTTGCCAGTTCTGCGCTGACAGAGCTGAGTTTATTGACTATAAGGACATCGCCAAGCTCCGCAAGTTCATGACAGAGCGCGCGAAGATCCTTCCCAGCAGAGTTACGGGCTGCTGCGCGTATCACCAGAGAGAGCTTACGACAGCGATAAAGAGGGCGCGTCAGCTTGCGCTCATACCGTATGTTGCGGACTGATCAACGATCTTTATAATTCAAATGCGCGGTTTCGACCGCGCATTTTTTGCGTAAAAACTTATGCTTGCTGTAAAGCTCAGATTTACAAACAGCCTTCCCCCACAGAAAAAATTTTTAATGCCGAGTGATATTCGCGAATATTTCGCGTCAATATAGTTGAAGGGAGGAAACGTCATGACAGAACGCGAAATAATAGAGCTATATAATCGGCGCGACGAACGTGCGGTCCGCGAAACGGAAACCGCATACGGAAAATACTGTGAAAAGATCGCGCTGAACATTCTCGGAAATGCTGAAGAAGCTCGGGAATGTGTCAACGAAACGCTCCTGAAAGCATGGGAAAACATTCCTCCCGACGACCCGCGGATACTCTCGGCGTATCTTTCGACAATAACGCGAAACAACGCAATATCACGCTATCGCCGAAAAGCGGCGGAAAAACGCGGAAACAGCGCGGTGGCGCTTGTGCTGGACGACTTTGCCGACATTATACCAAACAGCACAAGCGTTGAGCGTACCGCCGAGCATCATGAGATGATCTCCGAGATCAACAGATTTCTGGGCGGTCTGACAGAGATCAACCGCACGGTGTTTGTGCTTCGATTCTATTTTTTCGAGGATATCCCCGATATCGCGGATCGCACGGGGCTTCGGAAAAAGGACGTTTCCGCAATTCTTTACCGCACAAAAAATCTAATCAGAAAGCATCTTGAAGAGGAGGGCTACAGCTTATGAAAAACGAAGAATTATTTGATATCATATCAGACCTCAAGCTCAGCGACGAGTACATTGAAGAAGCGCTGACGGGAGGGACCGACAAATACGGATCAAAGGTCTACGCAGAAAAGAGCCGCGTTTCCCCGAGAAGGATAATCGCGCCCGTGGCGGCGTGTCTGGCGGTTTTCGCGGCGGCGGGGATACTGTTCGCAAACAGGGATAAGCTGCCGATAAGGAATAACGGCGGAGCAGCGGAAAGCACGGAGAGCGATGACACGGGCTATCATGCCCTTTGGTATTTTCCTTCCCAAAAAACGGAGCTTGTGGAAAAGTGTCAAAACGTTGTTATGAACACATACGCACAGGCTTTGCAGGGCGATGTGACATGGCAGATATATGATATGAATATTGACTATGACGATACAAACGAGCTATTGCTTTGTCCCCGTATCAACGGCAAGTCCGTAAAGGGCGTAGGCGTCTGCGTATTTAAAAGATACACCGAAGAAGACGCGGACTTTATCGGCTCGTTCGGAAGTGAATTTGACTCAATAAACCTTGACAACATCTATCTTTCCCACAGCCTCGACACTGAAACCTCCTATTATTTCAACAGCTTTGAGGAATATGGAAGGTGTACTGACAGCATACAAAAACTCTATGTTAATAACGGCATCGTTTGCGAGGAAAACTATCTGCGCTTAGTGAAGACCTATCCGAACAGCGCGTCTGATAAGCCATATACCGAAACAGCATATTGTTGCGGCAAGGTGATAAGCACAGACGAGCTTCTGAAGGAATGGAACAATGTTCTAAAGCTCGACAATCAGTATCCGATGAGCCTGCCGATTCCGAATAATTCTTCGGAATCTCATCTTGGAATGTCGGAAAGCGTTCAGCTTCTTATCAACAAATACAACGTTCCCGAAACAAGCGTCAATTCGCTTCACCGCAGCATTAAATATATCGACCTCAATAATGATGGGACTAATGAAACGGTCATTGAGTTCAGGAACTGCGAATATCTCCGCGGTATATATGTTTTCTCGTCCGACGGCAGACTTATCGGCGAGTTTGACCTCGAGGGCGAGCGCGGTCAGGATTGGGGTATCGGAAACATGGACTCCATATCCAAACGCCTCAGCACAAGTCTGTTCCCACATATCGAAAACGGCGAAAAACATTATTTCTACCGTACTTCGCGTACAGGCTCCGCTCCCTATGGTCTTGAAGGACGGTCAGAATGGGCAGAGGGCGAGATATATAAGATCGTCGCAAACGAAAACGGCACTTTGAGCGCCGAAAAGGCTCTCGAGTATAGCTACGAGGATTACATGGACGGTAATGCTCGCTTCATAATAAACGGCAAAGAGGTTTCAGAGGAAGAATTTCGTGATGAAGAGCGCAAGTACGAAAAGTATTCCTACCCGTACAGCAGTGAACAATTCATTTGGTAACAAACCGCAAACAACCGAATAAACAGATCCCCCGAGCCGCTCTCGGGGGATCAATGGTTTATTGTTTACCGCACACTTCAAACTGTTACTTCGCCATTATCTCGCATATCTTGTTTGAAAACTCAACGGGATTTTCAATGGGCATTCCCTCGATAAGCAAAGCCTGATCGTAAAGGATCTCCGCGTAGTCTCCCGCCTTGTCCTTGTCTGTTTCATAAAGCTCCTTGAGCTTTTGGAAAATCGCGTGAGAGGGGTTTATTTCGAGGATCTTCTCCGCCTTTGCGTTTTGCGCGTTCGGCATAGCCGAAAGCACCTTCTCCATCTCTACCGAGAGCATACCCTCGCTTGTAATGCAGACGGGGTGGTTTTTAAGCCTTTGAGAAAGACGAACGGACTTTACCTTTCCGCCGAGCTTTTCGGTCATATAATCGAAAAGCGGCTTGTTGTCCTCCTGCTCTTTCTTTACCTCTTCCTTTTCCTCCTCGGTCTCGAGTCCCAAGTCGTCCGCCGAAACGGATTTGAACTCCTTTCCCTTATAATCGTGCATCATTTGCAGACAGAATTCATCGACATTGTCCGTAAGATACAAAATTTCAAAGCCCTTATCACGCACCCTTTCGGTCTGCGGAAGGCTCTCTATCCTCGAAATGCTCGAACCGCTCGCAAAGTAAATGTACTTTTGCTCGTCGGGATTTTCCGATGTGTTTTCGGAGGTGTTTTCCGCCGCGTTTTCTGCATTCTCCTCGTTTTCTTCCTCAGCCTTTACGCCCTTCATTCTCGAATAATACTCGGAAAGCGTAGTCGTACCGCCGTTTGAGGTCTTAAACAAAAGCAAGTCCTGAAGCTCGTCCTTGTTCATTCCGTAAGCTTCGTAAATGCCGTATTTAAGCTGGATACCAAATGCCTCGAAGAATTTTTCGTATTTCTCTCGGTCATTTTTCAGGCATTTTTTCAGCTCGTTCTTTATTGACTTTTCGACGCTCTTTGCGATTATTTTAAGCTGTCTGTCGTGCTGGAGCATTTCGCGGGAGATGTTCAGCGACAGATCCTCGCTGTCCACAAGACCCTTTACAAAGCTGAAATGATCTGGGAGCAGGTCGGCGCATTTCTCCATTATCATTACGCCGCTCGAGTAAAGCTGTAAGCCCTTTTCAAAATTCTTCGAGTAATAATCATACGGGACCTTTTCGGGAATATACAAAAGCGCCGAATATGTCGCCGTACCCTCGGTCTTCGTGTGAATATGCATAAGCGGGTCGGAATAGTCGTAGAACTTGTCCTTGTAAAACTGATTGTATTCCTCGTCCGAAAGCTCCGATTTCGCCTTTTTCCATACGGGTATCTGCGAGTTTAATGTTTCGGTCACGATCTCCTTTTCATACTCCGCATTCTCTGAATCAAGTCCGTCCTTGCCCGTTCCTTCCTTTAGCTTTTCATGCTCGACGTCCATAACGATAGGATAGCGGATATAATCGGAATAGCGCTTTACAAGCTCGCGGATCTTATATACCTGAAGATAATCATCGTAGTTTTCCTCCTCGGCGTTGTCCTTTATCTCAAGCGTGATGACAGTACCGTTTGTATCCTTTTCCGCTTCGGAGATCGTATAGCCGTCCGCGCCCTCGCTCTGCCAGATATATGCCTTGTCGGAGCCGTAGGCCTTTGAGACAACGGTGACTTTTTTCGCCACCATAAACGCCGAGTAAAAGCCAACGCCGAACTGTCCTATAACGTCAACGTCCTCCGCCTTTTCATTGTCGCGCTTAAATTCAAACGAACCGCTCTGCGCGATAGTGCCTAAGTTGTTTTCAAGCTCGTCATAGGTCATTCCTATGCCGTTGTCGCTTATTGTAAGCGTCCTCGCGTCTTTGTTTGCTTCAAGCCTTATCCGCATATCCGCGCGCGTAAGCCCGAGGTTTTCTTCCATTGACTTAAAGTACAGCTTGTCGAGCGCGTCCGAGGCATTTGAAATAAGCTCGCGCAGAAAGATCTCCTTGTGCGTGTAAATTGAGTTTATCATCATTTCGAGCAGGCGCTTCGATTCGGCTTTAAATTCCTTTTGTTCCATATAATTTCACTCCCGTTTATTTTTAGCACTCTCTTTCTCTGAGTGCTAATTACATTATACTACTTTTTTTCGAAAAGTCAAGCGTTTTGTTAAATATTTCTCAAAATTTTTTATGCAAGAGGACAAGATGTGTTGTTTAATTATAAATGTCAACGATATTTATTTCCTTATTTTGTCAGAAATAATCCGCACAATTTTGCTAAGAATACTAAAAAACAAAAAGAGAGGTAAATTTTATGCCGAATTTTAAAAACCGCCAGAGCGCGGAGATCCTGAACGCGGTTTACCGCAACGCCGAAATGGCTTGCGCTGCCTCTGCCGATGTGTTAAAGGTCTGCAAAAACAACAATCTTTTCCGCGAAATTCAGCAGGAGCAGACGCGGTATAAAGATGTTGCAAAAAACGCCAGAAGCGAGCTTTTAAAGCGCGGAGCGGAGCCTGAAGAGGTTTCACCCTTCGGAAAGGCGATGACGAAAATGGGTATAGCCATGAAAACCTTAAACAACCAGAGCGGCTCTAATATCGCAAAAATTATGTTTAACGGAACGGCCATGGGCATTATTGATATCCAACACGCCGTAAACCGCTCACACGGCGCCGAGCCGAAGATCCGCGAAAGCGCCGAGCGGCTTCTCGACCGCGAGCGCGACTATTGCGAAACGCTTCGGAAGTATTTATGAGACCTCTCCCCGAGCATATTCCCTGTGATATAAAAGCAGGACGCGGAAAAGCCGCCCGCGTCCCTATAAGATCACGCGAAAAAGAAATCATAAGCTAAGAGCCTGTTCACATAACCCCTTTTCGGATTATGTGAACAGGCTCTTTCGCGATATCTTCTATTGTCTTTGCTCATTTATCGGCGTGAAAAAGCTGAATGCTTATCCCCGCTATTTCCGCCGACGCAAGCACACCGAATACGATAATTCCTTTTACATCAATAAAAGTCAAGATTATATGCCGCAGCCAAACGGCTCCTTCGGCTGTCCTTCGGGCTTCCTTTGCTGAACAGCCTCCCCTCTGCTTATGATAAGCCGCCTTTATTCGTCTACTCTATACACCTTTTCGAGCTTTATTTCGGGCGCAAGCCTTCCGTATGAGTCATAACTTTCCATAACCGTAATGCCCAGCGCGCCGTCGTTTATGCTTGTAAAATTAAGCGGATTAGACGCAACAACTTCATATGTAAAGCCGAGGGTTATCGAAGCTGTTCTGCCCGCGCTTCTTGTAAACACCACCCTGTAGGTGTCGCATTCTCTGAACGCAAAAGCCGCGCCCGCGCCGTTGTCAATAATTATAGGATCAACAACATTTTTCCGCTCGACAAATTCATATTCTCCGCTGTCGTCTATATCCTGAGAATAAATATTCTGCGCCGCAAGGATAGCTCCGTTTGCAACGCCCGCGGTAAGCGTAAGATTTTTATAGTAAAAATCCGGAACAGTCGGGTTTCCGTCTTCGTCAAGTCCGTTGTATACGCTCCCCGTAAGAACAAAGGTATTTTCATCGACCTTTTCGAGATTAAAAGTAAAAACCGGCGCGTAAATTATATTCTGGTAGGTCGCGAGGATCTCCGTCATTTCTTCCGAGGAAAGACTTCCGCTTTCTCCGTCGTTTACCGCCGCGACGATCTGCGACAAGGTTTCGTCCGCGTTAAGATCAGCCGTATAGATCCGCGTAACTATCTGAGTATTTCCGTTGTTTCCCTTCAGATCTCCGCAGTAGATCAAATCGTTAGAATTAAGCACAAGGAAAACGAACAGCCCCAATGACGCTATAACCAAAATCAGTACAATAATTCCCAAAACAACTTTCATAGGAAAACCTGCTTTCTTTATACACTAATATCCGCTTAAAATCAACGCCCCGCCATAACAAAACCGCTATTTGCAGACCGCAAATAAATTTGTGTCCCAATCGGGTATATAAGCATTATGGCGCATATAGAGCTTATATTTTTTGTTTATCGCGTTTATTAGCAAGGGGATCTTGTACATATCCTCGTTTCTGTGATAAAGCGCGATATTAAGCTTCGGAGCGAAGTTTACGATCGTTTCCTTGGCGCCGAGAACAGCGTTTTCTTCCGCCCCCTCAACGTCAATTTTTATATAGCTTGCCTTCTCTCCGTGAAGCATTGAATCTACCTTTATCATCTTTACCTCGCGAAATCTCGCGGGGTTAAGCTGTTCTCCCTCCTTTGGCTCAGCGCGGTTTCCTCTGCCGCCGCCGCGAAGGGAGAAAATAACGGTCGTATCCTCGTTCCAAGCTCCGCAGTTGTATGCTTCGATAAGCGAGGAGCCTATCATATAAAGCCTGCGCTTCATTCTGCGGAAATTCCTGCTGTCAGGCTCGACGGCATATATCTTTTTGAACTGCATTGATGTTCCGTTCAAAAACTCAACTACCGTGTCCCCGTCATAAGCCCCCAGATCGACATATGTTTCCTCGATCCCGATATTCAAAATATCAAATTTTTCCTCCGAATCAGTTTCCGCGTCGATCAGATACTCGATCTTTCCGCTTAGCTTATAGCGTATAATATCCTCAAAAACCTTTTTGGACTGTGCGTCCGCAAGCAGCTCGTATACTTTTTTAAGCTCGTCGCGGTGGGTCTTTGCAAACTCGAGATCGAAAACGCCCTCTCCCACGACCGGAACATTCGGCGCGTAAAGCTCGTGCTTTTTTGAAATTTCGATAATATGCTCCATTACCTCGGGAAGCCTCGTCCCAAAGCACACGAGAATGATCGCCTCTCCAAATTCTTCTTCAATTTCGGAGAGTTTTTTTACCTTGTATCCCAAAAAGCTGTGTCCGCGGACAAACTCGTCACTCGCCATGACCGCGTCTACCCGAACGCCTATATCATCAAGCACGGATTTGATCTTCTCCGCGCCGTCGCCCATTCCGTAAAGTACGATCTTCTTGTCTGTGCTTTTAAGGTAGTCCCACAAGCATTCGTTAATTTCATCAAGAAAAAAAGCCATTCTATTATCTTTCGTCCTTATCCAAAATCTGTTTTATCCGATTCCTCAAGCGCCGCGGCAAACATCTCCGCCGCCCTTTCGAGTCCTATCCCGCGGTCATTCGCCAGCGTCTCAAAGCGCTCCCAGCTTCCGGAATAAAAATCAACCGCCATTCCGAAAACGTCTCCGTAAACTCCGTTCTGCCTTAAGATCCCGCCCTTGATCTCATCTGTCAGCGGCAGCTCATCCAGAACAGACATCAGGACCCTGTCCCTGCTGAAAACAAGAATAGACATAAGCCCCATAAGATAAAACGCCTCGGCGTTATCCTTCGCTTCGGAAATTTCCAGAGCAAGCAATCTGCAAAATTTAGCCGTAACAAGCGACGCTCTCATAAGCTCGCTGTTTTCGTTCTGTGATATATGCTGTATCGCGAGCATATATATCCACTCGCGCAGATAATCAAGCCCCAAAACGATTATTGCTTGTCCTACAGACGATATCTTATTTGTCACGCCAAAATACGCCGAATTTATAAGCCTCAGTATTTTCTGACAAACCGCCGTATCATGCGACAGCTCCTCCGCAATTTCATCAACATCCGGATCGGGCTTCATCATTATTTTCATCGCTTTAACGATGCTGATCGGAAGCGGCTGGATGTTCCGAATATCCCTTTGCGGTTTCAGAAAGAAATCTCCCTGTACATACGAACAGCCTATCCTTTTCGCATAGTCAAAATTCTCGCGGGTGTTTATGCTTTTGGCTAATATCCGCTTGTTTGTAAAGCCGCAGATATATGAAGCGTCAGCCTGCGCCGACTGAGGATCGGCAAAATCAAGCATAACTATGTCGCAAAGCTCTAAGATCTCGTCAAAGCCCCTTCCGCGCTTAAAATCGTCGATCGCAAACGAATATCCTTTTCTTTTTAAACCGCGGCATACTTCAACCGCCTCTCTGTCAGTCAATACATCACGCCCCGAGATCACGGCAATAATGCTGTCAGCAAAAAATCCCAGCGGAACACCGCTTTTTATCATATCCCGCGAAAATTCAACAAGCGCTTTTGCTCCGCCGCATATCCGCTTCAGGTCTATCCCAAAAACCGCTTTGGGACCATCTTCCGAAACATCGGAGCCTTCGAGCCTCTTGTATTTTATTTTATATGCATAAAGATCGCCGCCGCTGTAAAAAACAGGCTCGCGGGTAAGTAAAAAATCCACGCAAGCTCTCCCCTCCGTACAGATATATACCTCATACAGCTTGTAGAAAGATCCGGTTTCCGGCTGTCGAAAAGCCCTCGGATACGAAGAAATGGCTTCTCAGCCGACCTTTGCGTATGCCTGCCGATAAAGCCGCCGACTAAGCGGATAAGCGTATATCGACAGTCTGACACCTTATATTATACAATAAATGCTCATGTATTTCAAGGGAAATAAAAATATTTGCCAATCAAAAAACATTTTTTGTGAACTTTGCCCAAAAACCTATTGATAAAAACCTCTGTTTTCAATAAGTTGTGATTTTGTGCTGCCGCCTGTGTCAGCTATTTCTAATATCTAACTCTAATCTCTAATTTCTATTTTCTAAATGCATAAAAGACTAAAAAAAGGCAAAACTATCAGCAGGTTCAAGGAACCCCGCAACCAACAAGACCTTCCCATAAACCGTAAAAGCGCCGAATTACGCAGGATATTTTGTGCTGTGTTTGGTGAATTTCAAGTGAGGGGTACAAAGCACAGCGCAAAAGAGACAGTCAAGACGGCGCTTTAGAGGTTTCCGAGGAGGTCTAATACAAAGGAAGGAAAGAATCTATGAAGAATAAAAGGCAAAATGAAAATCGAAAAACCAAGTGGCTGGCTGTTGTGACCGCGGCAGGCTCTGTAGCGGTTTGTGCGGCGGTTATCGGGGCATACAGCATCGCTATGAAAAACCTCATACCGACCAACAACCAAAGCAACATTTTGGCAGGCCCGGGCTACAGCACCTCAAGTCAGAAAACCAATACTCCCGTTAATAATCCTATTAACAACATTCCAAAAGACAACAAATCCTCTTCATCTTCTTCATCGTCTGACAAAACAGAACCCACCAACAAGCCTGTAAATACCGTAAAGGGCAACATAATGCCGGTTGAAGGCGAAATTGATATTGCCTTCAGCAACGGCGAACTCGTTAAATCTCCGACCCTCGGCGTATGGAAAACTCACGACGGAAGCGATATCCTCTGTCCGCTCGGAACGGATGTAAAGTCGATGTCGGACGGGGTTGTAAAGGAAATACGCGACGACCCGCTTATGGGAGTTTGTGTGGTCATCGAACAGGTAAACGGACTTGAAGTCCATTACTGCGGGCTTGCAAAGGAGCTTTCCGTAAAGGCGGGAGCTAACGTTGCCCAGGGCGAGATCATCGGAAAGACCTCCGACACAAACCAGTCCGAAATACTCCAGCAGCCTCACCTCCACCTTGCCGTAAAGAAGAATGGGGAGTGGGTAGACCCCATGTCGGTTATAAGCTGAACCAAGCATAAGAAATCGGGAGAACCAAAACAGTTCTCCCGATTTATGTTTTTGCATAAGCGTTTATGATAAATCGGAATTTGTCGTGTTGTTCGGGCGGATTGATTTAAATAGAAATTTCAAAACCGCGCAAAGCTACGCTTTGCGCTATCTAAGCATTGCTTCACACTCCGCTTCGCTCCGTGTTCAGACAATGCTTGATTTTTGAAATTTCGCGCTCGACTAT
>JAFLUE010000054.1 GCA_022508945.1 Oscillospiraceae bacterium | reverse complement strand
AGACAGCGACATATAAGCAAAATGACAAAAGCAAAGAAAACCATATATAGGTAAGCGCAGTAAAAGTCTTTGGGAGAGGGGTTTTCCCCGGTAAAAAATTTATTCAACGAGCAATCAAGCGTAATTAAAGGTTGATCGAAAGGTGGAGAAAGCTTAAAAAGCGGAAAAAATGTTCAAGAAAATGATGGCGGTCTCGATAGTATCGTTGGTTATGATGTTTGTATCATGGGGAATTTTCCTGGCGAGCGAGGTTCGGATATTTTTTACTCTCGGAATAATTGCTGTTACGGTTTGCTTTCATTTTTCAATAAGACTTGTTATAGGCGGAATAATTGATTATACAATGAAAAACCAAGTAGATTACACAAAGCCCTGGTTTGAGCATAGGAGCTTTGAAAACGGTTTGTATAAGACTCTTCGCGTGAAAAAATGGAAGGATCGGATGCCTACGGCAAACGAAGAATATTTTTCGCTTAAGGAGCATTCACTCGAAGAGATAATTATGGCGGGCTGTCAGGCGGAAATAGTCCATGAGCTTTGCGCTGTGGCGGGATTTCTGACGCTGTTTTTCGCAATACCCTTCGGGGATATGTGGTTGTTCTTACTGACAGCGGCAGCGGGCGCGGTTTACGACATGATCTTTGTGATAATCCAGCGCTACAATCGTCCGCGGCTTATGAAAGCGTTTAAAAGGGAAATGTGCGCTAAAACAACGAAAAATAAGGAGAACGATAATGATTAAAAGTATGACAGGCTTCGGAAGGGGAAACGCCGTACTTAATGGCAGAGATATTACCGTGGAAATAAAGGCGGTAAACCACCGTTATTACGAGCTTAACTGCAGACTTCCGAGAAGCATGAGCTTTTGCGAGGAGCGTCTTAAAACGCTTTTAAACGGAAGGATAGCAAGGGGAAAGGTAGAGCTTTCGGTTCAGGTTCAGAGCGTGGGCGAAGTTACCGAACAGATTGCGGTGAACAAGGACGTTGTGCGTCAGTATGTCGAGGCGCTGCGCGAAATAAAGGACGAGTTCAGCCTCAGTGACGATCTTTCATTGTCAAATGTTATGCGTATTCCCGACGCGTTTACGGTCGTAAAGCTTCAGACCGACGAAGAACAGCTCTGGGAGGACTTAAAGACCGTGACCGAGGAAGCCCTCGCGAATTTCATCACAATGCGCGAAAACGAGGGTCGGAGAATGAAAGACGATCTGCTTTCAAGATTAACAACCATCGAAAAGTGGGTGGATATAGTAGACGAGCGTTCGCCGAAAATTGTCGAGGATTACAGAAAAAAGCTTTTCGACAGAATGTGTGAGGTCCTTGAGGGAAAGGAAATTGACGATGGGAGAATACTGCTCGAGGCGGGGCTGTTTGCGGATAAGACCGCCGTAAGCGAGGAGACCGTGCGCCTGAGATCGCATATCGCCCAGTTCCGCGAGATGCTTGAGGGCGGTGAGCCGATAGGAAGAAAGCTTGATTTTCTCGTGCAGGAAATGAATCGCGAAACTAATACGATAGGCTCTAAGGTACAGGATATAGAGATAACGAAAATTGTCGTTGAGCAGAAAAGCGAGATAGAAAAGATCCGCGAACAGATACAGAACATCGAATAACAGGAGATGAAAGGCAGATGAAGGATATACACGGGGGATTTTTCTCGGGCGAACGCGCGCTGTTCCATGGTGCGGATCTGAGAATTTACGACAGCATTTTCGACGACGGAGAGTCCCCGCTTAAACACAGCAGAAACATCGAGCTTATAGGCTGTATGTTCAAGTGGAAATATCCGCTATGGTATTCCGAGAACATAACGGCGCGTGACTGCTCGGTTTTCGATATGGGACGCGCGGGTATATGGTATACAAACAATATCGAAATGACCGATACGCTCTACGAAGCGCCCAAAGGCTTTCGGCGCTGTGACGGAGTGACACTCAACAACGTTCAGTTTATAAACGCCGCTGAGACCCTCTGGCATTGCAAAAACGTTCGTGCTGAGAACATCACCGCAAAGGGCGATTATTTCGCTATGAACAGCGAGAATATGGAGTTCACGAATTTCAATCTCGCCGGAAATTATTCATTTGACGGCTGTAAAAACATTGTTGTCCGCAATTCAAAGCTGCTCAGCAAAGACGCGTTCTGGAACAGCGAAAACATAACCGTTTACGATTCGTTTATCTCGGGAGAATACTTGGGCTGGAACTCAAAAAACATAACGCTTGTAAACTGTACGATAGAAAGCCTACAGGGAATGTGCTTTATCGAAAACCTCGTGATGAAGAATTGCAAGCTGATAAATACGACGCTTGCGTTTGAGTATTCAACGGTAGACGCGGATATCACAAACCATATCGACAGCGTTAAAAACCCCTCCGGCGGAATTATCCGCGCGCAAAGCATAGGCGAAGTTATCCTCGAGGCGGATAAAGTGGATATCGGTAAAACGGAAATTATTTGTAAGGAACAAGCGTAAATGAAATACGATTTCAATGAAATAGTTGACAGAAGAAATACAAACTCGCTGAAATGGGATATTGCCGAGGGCGAGCTTCCGATGTGGGTGGCGGATATGGATCTCAGGACCGCGCCCGAAATAACCGAAGCAATAATAAAGCGCGCCGAACACGGCGTTTTCGGATATTCGGTCGTTCCCGACGAATGGTATGAAGCGTATATCGGCTGGTGGAAAAGCCGTCACGGAATCGAGTATAAAAAGGACGAGCTTATTTTCAGCACAGGCGTTATCCCGATAATTTCGAGCTGCGTAAGAAAGCTCACAACAGCGGGGGAGAACGTGCTTATAATGACTCCCGTCTACAATATTTTCTTCAACTGCATAAAAAACAACGGCAGAAACGTTGTTGAATTCGCGTTGGAACATGATAACGGCGAGTATTCTATCAATTGGGAAAAGCTCAATACCGCGCTTTCCGACCCGCAGACAAGCCTTATGCTTTTATGCAACCCCCATAATCCTATCGGGAAGATATGGGATAAAGAAACGCTTGTGAAAATAGGAGAGCTGGCTTATAAAAACGGCGTTACGGTCATTTCGGACGAGATACACTGTGATATTACCGACCCAGGGTGTGAGTATGTTCCGTTTGCTTTGGCATCGGAAAAATGCAGAGACAACTGCGTTGTGTGTATAGCTCCCACAAAGGCGTTTAATTTAGCGGGGTTACAGACAGCCGCGGCGGTCGTTCCGAACGCGCGTCTTCGTCATAAGGTATGGCGCGCACTCAATACGGACGAGGTCGCGGAGCCGAACGCGTTTGCGGTCAACGCGGCGATCGCTGCGTTTACAAAGGGCGGCGAGTGGCTGGACGAGCTAAGACAGTATATTTATGAAAACAAAATGGTTGTAAAGGGATTTCTTGAAAAGGAGATACCGAGGATAAGGCTTGTACCGTCTCAGGCGACATATCTGCTGTGGCTTGACTGTTCACAGCTTAAAATGGATTCAAAGGCGCTTGCGGAGCATATCCGAAAGCAAACGGGCTTATATCTTTCAAACGGCGTTCAGTTTGGAAACGGCGAGAATTTTCTGAGAATGAACATTGCTTGTCCGAGACAAATTGTTGTTGAGGGGTTGGAGAGGCTGAAGCGGGCGGTTGAATCACTGTAATACAAAACAACGCAGCAATGACCGTATTAAAACTTTTTGGGAAATGCTTTCCCACAGTAAAAAGCAATACGACATTTAGAAAACATTTTTTTACCGAAAGCGTATTATGCGACTTCGGACTTCCTTTCAAAGGCTTATTGCACGGCTTCCTATTGCTTTTCCATAAGCCAAACGGCTCGGACAGCGCGTCCGAGCCGTTTTAAATTCAATAATCCTTGTTGTGCTTCAGATAGTCCCTCAAAAACCGAAACGTCTCGTCCTCGCCCTTTTCCACAAGCATTCTGAGCAGCATTTCAAGAAAATCCGAGGTTTCCCGATGTATCACGCGCCGCTGTTTTGCCTGCATAAAGTAATCAAGCGGATCTTGGTCATTATAGTCCTTCCCGCGGTATATCTTGCTCGCGGCAACTCTGTCGCAGAACATCTCCGCGACATACCTAAGCGGCATCTTAACAGGCGTCACAAGCTTTGTTTTCGGGTCGTAGTCCGTCCAGTATTCAAAGTGGTGGCGGTTTCTGCCCTTGTGGTGGAGCCAAGCCTTTGAATAGCCGTACGTCTCGCGCTCACCCTCATTCGGAGAGCGCTTTCCCGTGGAAAATTTAGCGCCCTGGGCAAATTCGGTGGGGGAGTATTTCGACAAATCGTGCAAAAGCCCTTGTCCGAGAATCCCCGCCTTCGCGCAGTGCGCGATTACCTTGTGACGGTGTTTTGTTATTGTGCGAAAATGAATGAGCGCGCCCTTAAGTGACATAGTTTACTTTTCCCTGTACATAGAATTGAATATAGGTCTTAATCTCTTGTAAAGCAAAACCGAGAATATCGCCGCGATAAGGCCTTTCACAAATGTAAACGGAACATTGAATATCAGCAGACACTCCGCAAGCGTATTTACATTCGGGTTTATTTTCTGATAAAGCCCGATAATTACCTCAGTTGACCAACCCACGTTGGCATACAGCGGATAAATGAGGAAATAATTCGACACAAAACCAAACGCCGCCATAACTGCCGCTCCCACAAGACAGCCGACAACCGCGCGGCTGAATTTTTTGCTGCTGTGTGAGATTATTCCCGCGGGCAATACCAGCGCCGCTCCCAGAATAAAGTTTGAAAGCTCGCCTATGCACGCGGTGCTTGAGGTTATGCAGCCGATAAGATTTTTTATCAGGCACACGCATATTCCCGAAACAGGACCCATCGTAACAGCCGCGATAAGCGCGGGAGTATCCGAAAAATCAAACTTTATAAAGCTCGGCATTATCGGAATGTTAAATTCAAGAAACTGAGCCAGCAGGTACGAAAGCGCTGCCATAAGCGCCGTAAAGACAAGCCTTCTGACGTCAAAATACTTGTTGTGTTTTGCCGGTAAATTGCTGTTTTTTGTTGTTTCCATAAAAAGTCCTTTCCTCGGGGAATAAGCCGAAATAAATCAGCGTGACTTTTCCGAACAAAAATCCCGACTTTCGGATAAAAATCCAAAAATCGGGGCGCAAATATAGACTATTTGTGTTCTGTTCTATCATCCGGACTATACCGTCGGTATCGGAATTTCACCGATTCAACAGCCGAAACACTCGGGAAAACATCGCTGACGCTCGTAAATTCCCTATACTTTCAGCCGCTCGCGGACTTTGACCGCCGGTGAGGAATTTCACCTCGCCCCGAAACAGATAAATTATTTATGATGATACTTGAGAGAAAATCAGTATCATTCACAATTACATTATATTACTCATTTTAAATTTTGTCAAGTGCTTTTTGCAACTTTTTTTAAGTCAATGCCATACAAAGCCGTCAGGCGGTATTTGTGCGGTGTTGCCTTAATTCAGCTTGTCCAGCGCCGAAATAACCTTATCGTATTCGTCTTTTACAGCCTTTGCAAGTTCACCCGCGTTATCAGCAACTTGATTCCTCAGCGCTTCTGTAAGCTCCGACGAAGCCTTCTGAAGCCTGTCAAGACCGAGATTTGCGGAAAGCCCCTTTAATGTGTGCGCCATTCTGAACGCAAGCTCGTAGTCCTCGTTTTTAAGCGCTTCAAAAAGCTGCGCGGCGGTCTCTTCTCCTGGAAACTTCCTTACGAACTTGTCAAGCATTTTTTCGGAGCCGCTCATTCTCATAAGCACAGCGTCATAGTTCGAGCCGATACACTCATAAAATTCCTTTAAAGTCACCGGAAACGTCCCCCTTACATATTGGAATAAAGCTCATCGTTTTTTATCAGGTCGCGGGCAAACGCCTTTATCTCCTGTTCATCTCTTGAGGACAGACCCTTTTCCTTTACTGCGCGCATTTCATCCTGAGCCTGTTCGATGCATTTAAGCAAAAGCGGGTTGAATACTCCGCATTCGCCGTTTAAGATCATCTCCATTGCCTTTTCATGGGTAAACGCGCTTTTGTATACACGGTCAGCCGTCAGCGCGTCATAAACGTCCGCAAGCGACACGACCTGTGCCGAAATGGGGATATCGTCGCCCTTAAGCCCGTCGGGATAGCCGCGTCCGTCCCAGCGCTCGTGGTGCCAGCGGGCGATAGCATACGAAAGCTTTACGATAGGCTCATTCTTGTAAAACGGCAGATCCGCAAGCATCTTCGCGCCCTCTGCCGAGTGGGATTTCATAATATTGAATTCCTCAGCGGTAAAACGTCCGGGCTTATTCAAAATAGCGTCCGGAACAGATATCTTTCCTATGTCATGAAACGCCGAGGCGTTCTTTATGTTCTCAATATCTTTCTCGGAAAGCTTATATTTGTCTGTTATCTTAAGAAGCTCCCTTAGAAGTATTTCCGTATAGGTCTGTACATTCTTTACATGAAGTCCGCATTCGTTGTTGCGAAACTCGACTATGTGAGCGAGAATATCGACCATCATATGCGAGTTTTTTTCGCGCTCGTAAAATTGATCCGCAAACATATCCATAAGCTTTTTCTGCTTAGAATAAAGCGCGATGATATTATGACAGCGCTTTTGTACCACCAGCGCGTCAAACGGGCGGCGGATAAATTCGGTTACCCCAAGCTCATACGCCTTGTGAATATTCTTAGGCGAATCATCCGAGCTGATCATAATAATGGGGATATCGTCGATCAACTTGTTTTTGCCTATAATATCCAGTACCTCAAGACCGTCCATTTCGGGCATGACCCTATCCAGCAGAATAAGCGAGAGATCTTCTGCATGGCTTTTAATTATCTCGATCGCTTTCACACCGTTTTCGGCCTCAATGATCTCATAATCCTTAAGCATATCCGAAAGCATCACGCGGTTAAACTGCGAGTCGTCAACAATAAGTATTTTTCCCATAGATACGCGAAGCTTCGCTTGATACCCCCTTTGCGGAAAAACTCACAAGCAATAACAGTAAAATACCTGCACATAGTATATTATATCATAAACTTATGCTTTTGTCAACAACATTTAAGCCACAGTCAGCAGTTGGACAGTAAACATTTTTTGTGAGTAAAATCCGCCATTAATGTTTTGATTATTGCCGTTTATACTCTTTGCTGTAAACTGTAAGAAATGTGTTGACAAAATCTGCAATTTGTGATAAAATAAAAATGGCTTAATCTATGAAAAAAGTGAGGGTATTAAATATGCAGTACAGGGTTCTTGTAAACGGAAGCAATCTGGCGATAGTAAAGGATTTTCTTAACTATAGGGCAAACTATTTCGACTGTTTGAGTACAACAGACTCGCCCACCGACCTTGAAAAACATTTCAAGCTTTTTATGCCGCACGCGCTCATTTGTTTTGTGGACCGTATTTATGACGGACTTATGGAAAACATGATCGAGATAAAAAACAGCCCCGAGTATAATTCCGCTCCGATAATCTTTATCACAAAAGAGGAGGTTTCCCAAGAGCTTGAGGCAAATTTCGACAAGAGCGTAGTGGATCTTATACTCCTTCGTCCAATAACGACCGACAACATAATCCTTCAGATCATGAACTATCTCGACGCCGAGGTAATAAAGAGGTCAATGACTCTCGAGGGCGAAAAGATATCGGTGGAAGATATGCCTGCTCCTCCTCCCCCTGTGCCGGAAAAACCCGCAGAGCCGGATAGGAAAAAGCATGTCCTGGTGGTTGATGACGACAGAAACGTTCTTAAAATGCTTAAAACCGCTCTCGAGGAAAAATACGAGGTCACGGCGACCCTCAACGGTCTGCTTGTGGAAAAGATCCTTTCCTCAAAGCCGGTCGATCTTATTGTGCTTGACTATGAAATGCCTATCATGACGGGCGCGGAGGTTTATCGAAAAATTAAAGACAACGCCGAGTATTCCACTATCCCCATATGCTTCCTTACCGGTGTATCCGACAGAAACAAGGTCATGGAGATCATGTCGCTCAGACCCGACAGCTATCTGCTCAAGCCAATTGATCTGGAAATGCTTTTGACAGCGATAGAGAATCTTACATAAAGAAACGGTGGTTTGAAAAATGGCTGATGAGAAAAACATAAACAATTGCGCCGATATCGGGCTTTCTCTTACGGATCTTATCGACGTTAATATTTTACAGCAACTTCAGGACGCCTTTTCGGCTATGACGGGAATGGCAGCTCTTACGACCGATGCCAACGGAAACCCCGTTACTTACGGAAGCAACTTTACGGATTTCTGTATGCATTATACCCGAAGGTCGGAGCTTGGAAAGATGCGCTGTGAGCAGTGCGATAAGCATGGAGCGGAGCTTACGCTTGAAAGCGGAAGGGCGTGTACATATTATTGCCACGCCGGACTTGTGGACTTTGCCGCGCCTATTATGGCAAACGGCGTTATGATAGGAAGCTTTATCGGCGGACAGATCCTTACGAGCGCGCCCGAGCTTGATAAATTCGTGCAGATCGCAAATGAGCTTGAGATTGATTCGGAAAAGTATATAGAAGCGGTAAAAAAGGTAAGGGTAACCGATAAGCTGAGTGTTGATAAGGCCGCTCAGTCGCTTCAGACAATAGCAAATACGCTGTCCGATCTCGCGTATAAAAGTTTTTGTATTCATCAGAACAATATCGAGATCGAAAAAGCTTCGCACATGAAAAGCGACTTTCTTGCGAACATGAGCCATGAGATACGTACCCCCATGAACGCCATACTCGGCATGGTCGATCTGGCGCTCAGAGAGGAAATGTCGCCCGCCGCGAGAGATTTTGTAAAGCAAATAAAGATGTCGGGAAAAAATCTGCTTGTCATTATAAACGATATTCTCGATTTCTCAAAGATCGAAGCGGGAAAAATGGAGATCATAGACGCGATATTCGAGCCGCTTTCGGTTGTGAACGACGTCGCGAGCATTGTAAACAGCCGCATAACCAAGAAGGACATAGAGTTTACAATGGATATCTCCACACATTTGCCCAAGAGGCTTTACGGAGATAACTACAGGATACATCAGATACTGGTAAACCTGCTTAATAACGCCGTAAAGTTTACTAAAGAGGGCGAGGTACATTTGTCGATATCATGCGAGTTCGATAAAAAAAGACCGGATTATGTGTATGTAACGGCGGCGGTCTCGGATACGGGCATAGGCATAAAGAAAGAGGATATGGCAAAGCTCTTCAGCTCTTTCCAGCAGGTAGACAGCAAGCGAAACCGCAATATCGAAGGTACGGGTCTGGGTCTTGCCATAAGCCAGCAGCTTGTAAATCTGATGGGCGGTACGATCTCCGTTGAGAGCGAATACGGTGTCGGGTCTACCTTCAAGGTGGTTTTGCCGCATAGAATTGCCGATCCGGTACAGCTTATACCGAAGCTCGACGTTCCGAAACAGGCGGCGGTGCTTATAGAAAACGGCTATATCAAAAAGCAGCTTTACAGGGATCTGAGCCGCATAAACGTAAGCTATGTCGAGATCGAAAATATATCCGAGATCGAACAGTTGCAGCACGATTACCTGATGGTTTGTGAAAGTCATCTCACGGAAGATGTGTTTGATTTTCTGCGCGCCAATCCCGAAACGGAGTGTATCGGAATAGCAAACTATAACTTCAGAAACACCATTACGGATATCCCGAATATAAAAATAATCCGAAAGCCCGTTTATTCCCTCAGTCTCTATAATGTTATGGGAATAATCAACATCGAGCTTGAGTCGGAGCATAGCGAGGACAGCGCGTTTACGTTTATTGCTCCGGACGCAAGTATACTTGTCGTAGACGACAACTCCGTAAATCTCGCAGTCGCAAGGGGTCTGTTAGAGCCGCTTCAGATGAAGATAGACACAGCCGAAAGCGCGGCGAAGGCAATAAGTATGCTTCATAAAAAGCAGTACGACCTTATCTTTATGGATCACATGATGCCCGAAGTAGACGGTGTTGAAGCGACGCACATAATCCGCAGGCTTATGTCAAATTACGCCAATGTTCCGATAATTGCCCTTACAGCAAACGCGGTAAGCGGAGCAAGGGAAATGTTTATAAAAGAGGGCATGAACGACTTTGTCGCAAAGCCGATCGAAATAATGGAGATAACCGCGAAGCTGAAAATGTGGCTGCCGCCGGAGAAGATACAAATAACCTCCGGAGAAGTAGGCGACGGTTCGGATATGAGAAACTCCGGTATCCCCGACAAGATCGGCAATCTGAATGTCGAGGAGGCTTTAAAGCTTCTCGGAAACGAAACGCTTTACAGAACGGTGCTGAAAGAGTATTTCTGTACGATAGACAAAAAGTCGCAGTCAATTGAACAACACCTCGCTGAAAATAAAATACGCGAGTATACGATCGAGGTACACGCGCTTAAAAGCAGCTCAAAGCAGATCGGCGCGGACAGCCTTTCCGAGTTCGCAAAGTCTCTCGAAGCGGCAGGAAACGCGGGCAACATAGAGCTTATCAAAAAGGAAACACCGAATCTGCTCGAACAATACCGTCAGCTCAAGGATGTTCTCGCGCCGCTGTTTCCCGAGTGCATCAATAATGATGAAAACGAGGAAAAACAGGAAGCGTCGACCGAAAAGATACGCGATCTTCTTGACGAGCTTAAAGACGCGCTCGACAATTTCGATACATTGCAGGTAGACGATGTTATAGAGGAGATGTCGGCGTTTGAATATCCCGAGGAACACCTCACTCTGTTTGACGCGCTCAAGGACGCTGCCGAAAACACCAATATCGAGCTTTGTCTTGAAATAGCGAAGGAATGGCGCGGATTGCTGTAAGCGACATACATAAAGCCATATCAAAAGTCATTGTAAAAGGACTTTTACGGAAAAATAATATAAATTCCGATCTATTATAGGAATACATTTGTTGGGGGAAACTTTTCTTCGGAGAAGTTTCCCTCGAACTCCATTTTAATGACCTTATAAAGTAAAACAAAAAGTGAGGATAAAAATGAGCATACTTGTTTTGGGCGGAGCAGGCTATATCGGCTCACATACCGCGCTCGAGCTTGTAAGAGCGGGTGAGAGCGTAATCATCGCGGATAACCTTTCCACAGGGCATATCGAGGCCGTACCGGAGAAAGCAAAATTCTACGAGGGAGATCTTCATGACAGAGCGTTCCTTGACAGTATTTTCAAAAATGAAGCCATCGACGCCGTTATTCATTTCGCCGCATATTCTCTTGTCGGAGAGAGCGTAACGGATCCGCTCAAATATTACGGCAACAACCTCTGCGGAACAAAAAACCTGCTCGATTCAATGCTCGCGAATAATGTCGGAAATATTGTCTTTTCTTCTACTGCCGCGACCTACGGTGAGCCGGAAAACATTCCCATTCTCGAAACTGACCTGACACTCCCCAAAAACCCATATGGTGAAACAAAGCTCGCCATAGAGAAGATGTTTTATTGGACGTCAAAGGCTCATAATTTCAGGTATGTATCGCTTCGCTATTTCAACGCCTGCGGGGCGGATAAGTCGGGAAGCATCGGCGAGGCGCATTCTCCCGAGACCCACCTCATTCCGCTCATTCTGCAGGTCCCGAACGGAAAACGCGAATCCGTTTCGATATTCGGAACGGATTATGATACACCCGACGGTACTTGTATCCGCGATTATATTCATGTAACCGACCTTGCACAGGCACATATGCTTGCGCTCGAATATCTTAAAAACGGCGGCAAGAGCAGCGTTTTCAATCTCGGAAACGGTATAGGTTATTCCGTTAGAGAGGTCATTGAAACCGCGCGGAAAGTTACGGGACATCCAATTCCCGCGGTTGAAGCGCCGAAACGCGACGGAGACCCCGCGCGGCTCGTAGCGTCGAGTGTAAAAGCGCGGGAGGTACTTGGCTGGAAGCCGAGGTACGATTCGCTTGAGGAGATAATTTCCGACGCGTGGAATTGGCACAGATCCCACCCGAACGGCTTCGCTGAGAACAAGTAATAAGGAAGTAAAAGTATTTAGCGCATTGTGACAGTCCGTATATTAACCTAAAATCAACGCAATTGTCAGGCGCGAAATTTCAAAAATAATCGACGCGTATGAGCGCAGCTCATACGCGTCGATT